>CAZBKV010000422.1:0-2549 GCA_964492575.1 uncultured Verrucomicrobiota bacterium
TATCTTTACCGAAATCTAGGGGATAAGGTCAACAGTTTTCTGATGAAATGTGAGGGCGAAGGGTTTTCTTTAAGGCTGTTAGGAAGGGTGGGGTGGGGGTAAAGTGGTGGGTATGAGAAAGGAGGGATGGTTGTTGGGTGGCAAGGTTCCGAGGAGAAAAGGGCTTTTGCCAGCCCTGATGGGGAATGGGAGAAGGGTTGGGAGGATGATGAGGTTGGTCGTTGGTTTGGTTGGGATAGGAGGAGTGATTTTGAGTGGGCTTGCGGCAGGTCAAGGAGGGCGAGAGGTTCCCCCAGCGGTGCGGATTCTGCATCTCCAACGGCCGGTGGTGATTGGGCATCGGGGATTTTCGAAGGCGGCTCCGGAGAATACTTTGCCGGCGTTTCGGTTGGCGCTGTTGGCCGGGGCCGATTTGGTGGAGTTGGATACGTATCCGAGCCGGGACGGGGTTTGGGTGGTGATCCATGATTCGACTCTGGACCGGACGACGGATGCGGTGCGGCGATGGGGTCAGAAGAAGGTTCGGGTGACTTCGAAAACGGTGGCGGAGCTGAAGCAGTTGGATGCCGGAGGATGGTTTGCTCCGCGTTATGCGGGTACGAGGATTCCGCTTTTGACGGAGGCACTGGATACGATTCATCAAGGAGGAGGAGTGACCTTGATCGAGCGAAAGGAAGGGGATCCGGAGGCGTTGGCCCGGCTTTTGGAGGAGAAACATCTGGTGAATCAGGTGGTGGTGCAGGCCTTTGACTGGGAGTTTTTGCGGCGGTTTCATCAGCGGCTTCCGGAGCAGGTTTTAGGGGCGTTGGGACCGCCTTCGCGTCATCCGGATGGGAGGAAGGTTTCCCGGGAGGAGAGGGTTCTTTGCGGCCGATGGTTGGATCAACTGGCTTCGACCGGGGCGCAGATCGTGGTTTGGAATGCTCGGGATGTAGAGCCGAAGGGGGTTGCCGAGGCGCATCGGCGGGGTTTGAAGGTTTGGGTTTGGACGGTGGATGATCCGAAGGAGGCTGGTCGGTTGTTGGGGATGGGGGTGGATGGGATGATTACCGACAATCCGGCGCAGATGTGGAAGGTGATTGCGCTTCGGGCGTGGTTGTGCTGTAAAAAGGAGAAATTGAATCCCTGAGTGTTGGAGGATGGATCTATGGGATGGAGAAAGTCGGTTCATAGGAAGGTCTGGTTGGGGTTTTTGTTGTGGACGGTTGGGGTGTGGGCAGGGTCTCCGTATGCGGTCTGGAAGCATGGACCTCCGGCATCGGAGGATTTCTTTCCGATTGGGGTGTGGCTGCAGAGTCCGAGTCGGGCGGAGATCTATCGGCGGGGTGGATTCAATCTCTACATCGGGCTGTGGAAAGGTCCGACGGTGGCCCAACTGGCGGCGTTGCGTCGTGCCGGGATGCGGGTGATTTGTGCGCAGAACGAGGTTGG
Organism: uncultured Verrucomicrobiota bacterium; assembly: GCA_964492575.1. Taxonomy (GTDB): domain Bacteria; phylum Verrucomicrobiota; class Verrucomicrobiia; order Limisphaerales; family CAZBKV01; genus CAZBKV01. Next base: position 1,432 of record CAZBKV010000422.1, read on the forward strand.
GTTACGACATCGGCAGGATCCGATCATCGTCGGCTGGATGCATGGGGATGAGCCGGATAATGCCCAGCCGTTGCCGGGAGGAAAAGGGTATGGCCCGCCGATCCCGCCGGAGAAGATCGTGGAGGCGTATCGCCGGATGCATCAGGCTGATCCTACCCGTCCGGTGCTTCTCAATTTGGGGCAGGGGGTGGCTTGGGACGACTGGCATGGACGTGGGGTCCGGACCCGGCATCCGGAGGATTATCCCCGGTACATTCAGGGGTGTGACATTGTCTCGTTTGATATTTATCCGGTGACGCATCGGAGCAAGGCGGTGGCGGGGAAGTTGTGGTATGTGGCGCGGGGAGTGGATCGTTTGCGGCGGTGGTCGCAGGGGCGGAAGATCGTCTGGAATTGTGTGCAATGTACGCGGATTCGGAATCCGCGCATTGAACCGACGCCCCATCAGGTTCGGGCGATGGTATGGATGTCGATCATTCATGGCTCTCAGGGGATCATTTATTTTGTGCATCAATGGGTTCCGCGGTTTCGGGAGAGTGGGTTGTTGGCGAACCCGCGGATGTGGCATGCGGTGACCAACCTGAACGATCAAATCCGCCGGTTGGCACCGGTCTTAAATCAACCGACGGTGGAGAAGGCAGTTCGAGTGGAGACACAACCGGCCGAAGGAAAAGTTGATGTGATGGCAAAGCGACGGGAGGGCTCTCTTTTTGTCTTTGCGGTGGAGATGCGGGGAAGGTCGGTGGAAGCGCAGTTTCAGAGTTCTCTGTTAAAAAATATCCATCGGGTGCATGTGCTTTTTGAAGACCGCTGGGTTCCGGTTCATCAGGACGCCTTCCACGATCATTTTGAGCCCTGGGATGTGCATATCTACCAGGTTCCTCTTTCTTCGGGTGGGAAAAAGACAGAAGAGGAGCAGTCTCGGGATTCTTAAAGGGAAGGAATGGCAATGAAGTGGTTTGGGATCCTTTGGTTTATTTTTTCGGTGGCGATTTGCCTTGGTGTCGCTGCCCAGGGCTGGTGGTGGGAGACGATCCTTTTGGTTTGGCATCAGTTAAATAACGGCCCTCGAATGAAAAATTTCAGAGAGTAGAAATTTTGGGAGGGTAGGGTGTGCT
>CAZBKV010000423.1:0-2546 GCA_964492575.1 uncultured Verrucomicrobiota bacterium
TAGGGCGGCTTGTCCTCAAGCCGCCGTCATGAAATTTCATTTTCCCCTTTTCCCCAGCGCGCTGGGGACAGCGCGCCCTACTTTTTCAATTCCTTCCTTTACCCCCCAACCCGTTGCCCTCATGCCCTCGATCTGGCGTTTTTTCTCTTCTTCCATTCAAACTGCCCAGCCGATTTTTCGGATGAGCTCTATGGAAGGCTTTTTGTTGCTCTGGAAAGCGGAATTTTGCAAGAAAGGAGCCAACGGGTTTGGGGGGAATGGTAGATTGAATTTAGGCACTAACCCGGCAGATGAGTACTCAGTGGGTTCATGCTAGGAAGGATAACCTTGGAGGCAAAAATAAAACGGCAAAGGTTATGGTGGTTCTTGGAAAATGAGTGGGTGAGGTTGATAGGGATACTTGTGGTTTGGAAACTGGTTGTGGGGGCTGGGGTAGCTTGGTTGGGGTGGAAGCTGGATGCGATGCGGACGACCGATTTCCGTCGTTACATGCGACGCTGGCCGGAACATGCCCAAGAACCGGTTCTGGAAAGTTACTTCGCCACCTGGGACGGAGCCCATTATCTCCACTTAGCCAAGCAAGGATATTGGCCGGGTGATTTTTCCTGTGCCTTTTATCCCTTGTTTCCCATGGTGGTGCGCGGCACAGCACCGGTGTTTGGAGGGAACTTTGTCGTAACGGGGATGCTCTGGGCCAACGTTGCCTCGCTGGCCGGTTGGCTGTTGTTTTATGCCGTGGTTGGGCGTCGATGGGGAAGAAAGGTGGCCCTCTGGGCATTGGCCTTGCTGGTGACCTTTCCCGGTTCTTTGTTTTATCAATTTCCCTATTCGGAAGGGTTCTTCTTCCTTCTTCTCATGATGTTGTGGTGGGCGGTGGAGCAGCGACGATGGATCATGGCGTATGGGGCTGGAGTCTTATTGCCGATGACGCGAGGGATTGGCGCCTTTGCGGTGCTGCCTTTGGGATGGCAAGCGATCCGGCAGGGAGTACCGGAAAGGATCCGTCAGATCGTCCAGAGAAAGCGATGGTTGCGTTGGATCGGAGCCGAACCGATCCCACCGCACCAACGAATGAAACTTTGGGTTGTCGCCGCAGCTCCGGTCATCGGATGGCTTTTGTATTTGGCGTGCATGGGGGTATGGACGGGCAACGTGTGGGAAGGATTTGTGGCGCAGAGGCATTGGCACACGCATTCAGTGTGGCATCTGATTGATGTGCCGGGGTTTTTGAAGGCGTTTTTCTGGGACGTGCAGACCTGGCATGCGTACCGGGGATCGATGTTGGATCGACTCGTCTTTCTGATGGCCCTCTGGACCACTCCGCTTTTGTGGAAGATGGACCGGAATCTCCTGATCTGGTGGTACTGGCTGGCGGTGTTACCGGCAATGAGCGGTCATTGTACCAGCTACACCCGGTTCGTTTCGGTGGCCTTTCCGGTCTTTGCGGCGCTGGGCTGGCTGTTCGGTCAGGGCAAGTATCGATGGACCCGATGGTTCCGCTGGATCGTCTTAGGAATCTTCCTTGTAGGCCACGGCTGGCTCGTATGGCGCTTTGTCCGATTCCAATGGGCGGGATAAATGGGGAACGTGATGGCGTGATGTCGTGATAATGTGAGAATGACTTTGTCACGATGTTACGGCCTATCATTCTCTGCGTCCTCTGCGTCTCTGTGGTTTTTGGTTGCGTGCTCTTTTCACCACAGAGGCACAGAGAGCGTAGAGATTTTTTTCACAGAGGATTCGAATATCTTGTGGCTACGGCCGTCAGGCCGTGGATGAATTCTCTTTTTTCATCCCTTCTTCCCACGGCCACGTTCTCACGAGCGTAGCTACAACGGCGTTCGAATCTCAACTTCGCTTCGGGAGCCTGCGTAGCTACCGTCGTCAGACGGTGGATCTTCCTCCTCGGGCCGTTACGACATCGCTTCATCACACAATCCCGTTTCCCTTCCAGCCGATTTTTTCGGATAAGCTTTAGCTAAGTTCAGGAGATGGGATGAGAAAAGAATTTGTATCCAATTCTCCTCGGGGTGATATATTGATAGGGAGAAGTTTTTCCTATGAGCGAACGAAAGGTGGTCCTAAGCATTCCGGAGAAGGTCCTTCTGGCCGAGAAGACCGATCCGGAGACCTTTGCCCGGGAGTTACGGGTATTGGCGGCGGTCAAGCTCTATGAGATGGGGCGTCTTTCTTCCGGTCGGGCTGCGGAGCTAGCCGGAATGTCCCGAGTCGAATTCCTCTCAATCTTACATCGATACCAGTCCTTCCCTCTAGCTGCTGAACTCACAGAGTTGGAGACCTCCCGTGAACGTCGCGATCAGTAATATTTTGCCCTTGTTTTAACTATTTATTGGCTTCTACAACTTCTTCTGAAAAGAAGGCTTAGGTAATGGAGATAGGCCAGATTACTAGGGCTCCGGATGAACGTATGGCTTCTTTTGAACTAACAAAAGAATAGCTCTGTGGTTTAACTGATAATAATCCGACATTAGAAACTAAATAGGACTTGCAATAGGATTATTTCTGTGGTATAAGTTATAATAATG
>CAZBKV010000424.1:0-2539 GCA_964492575.1 uncultured Verrucomicrobiota bacterium
GCCGCAGCGATTTGGTCCACCTTCTTTTTTCGCTTCTTCCGCGATACGTCTGCCTGCAACAAAAGCTTTTCGGCCTGGGCCGTCGTCAGCCTCTCATCCCAGGTCTTCACCGGAACCGAAAGCCGTTTTTCTAGCATTTCCACAAACTCCCGCACTTGCTCAGCTGCCGGGCCATAGGAACCATCCATATTCCGCGGCATCCCAACAACCACAAGTCCCACCCCACGCTCTGCCACCAACTGCGCAATTTGATCCAGCAACTTCCCCCGAGGCTGGGCATCCAGATAACCGAGCGGGGTCGCGATCATCTCTAATTCATCACTGATTGCTACCCCAACCCGTCTGGTCCCATAATCCAGTGCCAGAATCCTCATACTTCTTTGGCTAATGTACGGAACACCTCTTCGGCGGCTTGAACGGTTCGGTCGACGTCCTCTTCTGTATGGGCCAGGGATAAAAACGTCGCCTCAAACGGGGATGGCGGGAAGAAGATCCCTCGATCCAACATCCCGTGGAAAAACCGCCGGAACCAATCGATCCGACTTTGCACCGCATCCTCCATATTCCGGACCGGTCGGTCGGTAAAGAAGAGGCTAAACATCGAACAGTACCCCTGTACCTGGACCGGCAGCTTCGCCTTTTCCGCAGCAGTCCGCAGTCCCTGGAGCATCCGCTCCGTCATCCGCTCCAGTCTCTCGTACGTTCCAGGTTCGGCTAGAAGATCCAAAGCCGCCAACCCTGCCGCCAGGGCCACCGGGTTCCCACTCAACGTGCCGGCCTGGTACACCGGCCCTTCCGGGGCTAACCGATCCATAATCTCTGCCCGACCGCCGAACGCCCCTACCGGCAGCCCACCGCCAATAATCTTCCCCAGACACGTCAAATCCGGTTCGATTCCAAATCGTCCCTGTGCACCGGCCGGACCTACCCGAAACCCCGTCATCACCTCATCAAAAATCAACAGGGCCCCATATTGACGGGTGATCTCGCGTAGCCCACGCAGAAACTCCAAATCGATGGTAAAGACCCCCGCGTTTCCGGTAATTGGTTCTAGAATGACCGCGGCAATCTGGTCTCCCTGTTCCCGAAACACCCGTTCTACCTGGTCCCCGTCGTTGTAAGGCAAGACGATCGTATGCTGTGCAAACTCCTTCGGCACCCCGGCACTATCCGGATGCCCAAACGTGAGTGCCCCTGACCCGGCCTTGACCAGCAGGTGATCCGCATGCCCATGATAACAACCGGCGAACTTGATGATTCGATCCCGACCGGTATATCCCCGAGCCAACCGGATCGCACTCATGCAGGCTTCCGTACCTGAGTTGCACATCCGGACTTTCTCGATCGAGGGATAGAGCCCGACGATCCGTTCCGCTATCTCCACCTCCAGCGGGTGGGGCATCCCAAAACTTGTTCCCCGCGAGGCGGCTTCCTGGATGGCCTGAAGGATTCGTGGGTGGGCATGACCAGCGATCGCAGGCCCCCACGTGCCCACATAATCCAACAATTCCCGACCCTCTACCGTCCAAAGTCGGGCCCCTTTAGCCCGTTGCACAAAAAACGGCGTTCCGCCGACCGCCCGAAATGCCCGAACCGGCGAGTTTACACCCCCGGGGATGACCTTCCGCGCCTTTTCAAAAAGGTCTTCGGATCGAAGTGTCGTTTCCATGACAGTTTCACCATTGGCGGCAGAACGATCGAGGGCAAGTCTTTTACGAATCTCTCCGGTGCTAATCTTCTGCAGGATTCTATCGGACCTTATTGGAATTTCTGAACTGCAGCCCGAAGGAGTTTTTCCACTCGTTTCTTTAAGATCCCAGGTGCCGGCCGCTGCTCTTCCATGGCCGGATCTCCCCGATCTTCAACCCAAAAGGCTTGGTAAGAGACGCTGATCGTCTGCGGTCCTGTTTTTCCCACATAGACCTTGACCCGCAACCACGGTCGGCCCGGTCCCCAATCCCCATGAATTGCAGCTTGAACTGCGGAAATCTCCTTCTCAAAAACCATCACGTCTTGAATCTCCGCCCGCGTCATATATCCAGCCTGTTCGAATTCCTCCCGGATGGCACTGGCCACAGTAAACGGACTGTCCACCTGGACGGTATACAAGACTTTGGGAACCTCTGCCGAAGATTTCGACCGCAACGTCGAACATCCTCCCACCAGCAGAAGACCTAGGAAGGCGATCATCACCACGGCTTTCGCCTTCGATCGATCGTTCCGCTTCCGGCAGGAAAAGAAACGTTCATGCCCGTCCCAAATCATATCCCAAAGCCCGCTTCCATCTGCTCCCTCAGCCCATCCATTAAGAACCACCGGCCGGGGGAGCCTGCTTCGAAACCGCAGGAAACTGAGACAAAATCCGCCTCAACCCATCCACCAATTCAATCCCTTCCCGTTCTTTAGGGAGCTCGTCCGGAAGGTAAGTCCACCCCACCCAAACCATCTTCCGCGTCCGGTTATCATAAATTTCCACGATCAACACATTATCCCGAAACGTCGTCTCATCCTTCAACACATAGCCATAGGCAAATGGATA
>CAZBKV010000425.1:0-2523 GCA_964492575.1 uncultured Verrucomicrobiota bacterium
GCGGTTTCCCAGTACACCGTTACTTGAAATCCCAGTCGCTCGGCTTCTTGAAGGACTCGGCGTAAGGCCTGGTCTTCAAACCTGTTTTGTCCCCACCAACTGACAATAAATCCATCAATCCCGGCTTGCTGGGCTTGGCGAATATGGGTGCGGATGACTTGGGGGGCATGGGAATCGTAGGCTCCCAGGGCGGGATAATGCGTGGCGGAGGCGATGGAATGACGGTCCGGCTGCACGTTTTGCCAATGCCGCCACCGTCCGCTTTGCTCAGGATTTCCGTACCAGACATAGTAGAAGGCCAGAACTTTGGGAGGTACTTGAGTCCAGGCTCGTTGGCCTTGTTTCTGAATAAAAGAGAGAAGGTTGTTTTCTGTTCCTGCGGGACCAGCGGCATGGAGCCAGTGTAGGATCATCCCGCAGAACCCTACGCTCAAAGCAATGAGAACCTTCCGAAATTTGTACCTTTGATATTTCATAGAGCTTAGACTAGCGGGGATAGAAATGATTGGCAAGGGGTTCTGGCGGAAAAGCGTTTTCCTCCCATCGGGAAAAGATCAAACTAGACCTTTTGGCTACTTATTTTTATAAAAGAAAGAAAGGGATCTTTTCCTAACCGGAAACCGCCTGAGGGAGAAGAAAGAGCGATGGAGGATCTGGTAGAACGAATTGAACGAACGATTCTGAGTTATCGCCTCTTGGAACCAGAACAAGGGAGCATTGTAGCGGTTTCCGGTGGATTGGATTCGATGGCGCTTTTGGATCTGCTTTACCGGCTGAGCAAAAAGCATGGGTGGAAATTGATTGTGGCACACTTTAATCATCGGCTTCGTGGCGTAGACTCAGATAAGGATGAACAACTTGTGGCCGAAATGGCAAAACAGCTTGGTTTGCCGTTTGTCCGGGGTGAAGCGGATGTACGACGCCAGGCTACCAGGGAACGGATTTCGGTGGAAATGGCCGCCCGCCAGCTCCGACATGCGTTTTTAGCGCAGGTGGCTCGGGACCAAGGGATGGACCGGGTGGCTTTAGCCCATCAGGCGGACGATCAGGTGGAGACGTTTTTTCTACGACTGTTACGTGGGGCAGGTGGAGAAGGTTTGGCCGGAATGCGGTATCGCGGCCCCTCGCCGGCAGATCGAAAGATTATCCTGATTCGGCCGTTGCTGGATATTCGACGGGCAGAACTCATCGCTTATGCCCGTGAACGAGGCCTACGGTGGCGGGAAGATCGGAGTAATCAAGACCGTTATATTCTGCGGAACAAAATCCGGCATGAGTTGATTCCGTTTTTAGAACAGCAGTTTCAACCTGCGTTGCATCGGGTCATCCGGCGAGTGGCTGAGTTGTTAGGGGCGGAATCGGATTGTGTGGGTAACTTGGCTCGACGGTATTTGAACGAAGGAAGATCGGACTTTGAGAGTCTCCATCCGGCGGTTCAGCGTCGGGTAATTTATGAACAACTGCTTCGGCTGACCTTGGAGCCGGCATATGACATCGTGGAAGAGTTGCGTTTACGGCCGCGACGGCCGGTCATGATTCGGGCCGGATTGAATGTGTGGCGAGATGAGACAGGACGGATCCATCAGCAAGGCGTTGGTATGTTGCGATTTCATGATGATCGGGCCCGTCTGTTTCTTCATGGGGACCATGGACAAATCGATTTTGGCGGGCTGCGGATCCGATGGAGGATTCGTCGGATCCGGGGGCTACGGTGTCTTCCACCGCGACGGCCGGGGAAAGAGTGGTTTGACGCAGATTCGGTCGGGACGGAGGTATTGCTACGGCACTGGCAACCGGGGGATCGCTTTCAGCTCATCGGGATGCCGGCCGCAGCGAAGTTACAAGACCTTTTTACGAATGTGAAGATCCCGGCTCAACGGCGACGGGAGTTGGTCTTAGCGGCTCGATCGGATGGACAATTGTTCTGGGTTGAAGGATTACGGATTGGAGAGATTGCCCGGTTGCGGGAGGAAACCCGTCGTGTCTTGATCTGGGAATGGGAATCGCGCCGACCGGAAGAGTCGAAAGCTCCTGCACTGACTCCGTCCGCAGAGTCCGGTCATTAGGCTTAATTTTTCTAGCATCTGGTGAAAGAGAATCGGAAAAGGATTTTCCCTCAAGAGCTTCCATCGCTTTCGGGCAAGTTTTAGAAAGCCTGGTGCATTACATCCGTTCGATTGTTTGGATTCCCAGGGCGTGAAGTCCGGTTCGCAAAAGGCGGGCTGTTAAGTCCGCAAGCAAAAGTCGACTTTCTCGCACGGGCGATTCGGATCGGAGGACCGGACAGGATTCATAGAAGTCGGTAAATTTCCCGGCCAGGTCGTAGAGGTAGTTGCAAAGGTAGTTGGGCCGATATTCCTCAGCGACCATTTCCAGGGTCAGGCCGAAATTGAGGAAATGACGGGCCAGTTTCCATTCTGTCTCTTCGGTCAACTGGAGTTGGGCAGCTGCCTGCGCCGGATCGAATCGGCCTCCTTGCTCTTCGTATTTGCGGAAGATACTGCGGATGCGGGCGTAGGCGTA
>CAZBKV010000426.1:0-2510 GCA_964492575.1 uncultured Verrucomicrobiota bacterium
AGCCAATGTTGTGCAATGGATCGATGCCGGACCGCCGAAAACCGATCGTCCTCCCTCCGAAGTCTCCATGCGCTTTTATCGCGTATTGCGCTTACGCTGAAACTTCGCCATGCTCAGAGTTATGAAGCTGCAAAGAAAATGGTATCTATCGGCCTGGTGCTTGAGCGCTGTGGTGGGGATTGGCCTGGGAGGCCTTTTGCATGCCCAACGAATCGTTCATCCCTGGCGCATCGAATTTGGTCCCCGCTTCGGCTTCCGTATCAAAGCGGATTTCCGCTGTCGCGGGATTCTCCCTCCGGCCAATATCGGCCCAGCCAGCGGCGGGGGAATTGACCGAGTTTACGAGGACGGCTTTGTCCGCGTCGACAGCGGAGGAAATCAAGGCGGGCAAACCTGGTACTGGGGCTATCAAAACGCCGGCCAGGTGGATTTAAATAACGGCACGATCTCCATGCATGCTATGACCAGCACCACCGCTATGAGTTTTAAAGACATTGACGACGATCCTCAACCAGGTGGCGAAATTCTGGCCGGTCGGATCGTAGGAACTTTTGGCGGGGCCTTCTGGGGCTTTGATGGGGGCTTTCTTTATCAAAACATCGATATTGACCATTCCAGCACCTTCTCCGCCACGGTTATGGAAATCACAGACACTTATTCTCTCGGCGGCATCATTCCTCCCTATCCACCGTATGCTGGATCCTATGAAGGCCCCGGTCCGACCATCAGTGATAGTCCAACCCGAACGATCACCACTCACGATGCCACTGTCTATGGAACCCAAAAGATTAGCACCGATGCCTATATGGCCAAATTCGGTCCTTTCCTAGAGGTCCCAATGGGAGAGCCACTCTCTTTAACACTGGGAGGCGGGCTCCTGGTAGCTTACCTCGACTCGGAATTTAAATGGCATCAAAGCTTCCAACTCGACAACGGAATCCAACGCATCAGCCGTTATACCTCAAATGCTGACGATTGGGTGGTTGGAGGCTACGTTCGGGCCCAACTCAACTTAGATTTTACCCCACAGATTAGCGTCTACGGCGGCGCCGAATATCAAGCAATAGAAACAGTAAGCATCAGCAGTAGTACCTACAAAGTAGACCTTTCCCTGGGCGACGCGGTATATGGAGTCGCTGGAATTCGAATTCGATTTTAAACTTTAAAATACAACAAAAAGCACCTCCAAAGACTTTATTAAAACCCTTAAAAGGAAGGGGAAAGGGCGGAACTTATCCGAAAAATCGGATGGGTCGTTTAAAGGGAAGGCTTTTGAGGAGAGAAAACATTGAATGAAAGGCAGGATCGCAGCGGATGGGAGGGTAGAGAAAAAGAATCTTTTGCGGCGGCTTGAGGACAAACCGCCCTTCCTTTCCTTGGCATCCGAAAGCCATGTTGCGGTAGAACGCGTTATCCCCAACACACCGAGATAAGGAAAATAGACAGATCCCTTTTTCGGACAAGCTCTAGCTTCATCCCCTGGTTAGGGAAAAACAGAATTGATCGAATCGGCTTTTTCGTCTGTAGAAGGGTAGAGGAATGAAAAAAGACACTGCTCCATCATCCTTTGCAAGGTTAGGGGAAGGCTCGATAGCACGTCTCCTCTGGCTGGTGAAAAACCTACGCGGCATTCTCTATACGCAGCAGCCGGAGGAGGCGGCAAAGGCCCTCCCCTGGCTACGCCGGAAATTTCAATACCGAAACTTGGGGATAGGGCCTCTGATCACAGAGCGATTGGAAGCCGCAGGGATCCAGAAGTCCCTTTCCAAAAAGCCGTTTGTCTTGTTACCTCGTCCGAGCGAAGGGGTCGAACACGGCCTTTCCCTCCTAGAAGCGGAGATGGAAGCAGCTTTTGCGGAGGCGCTGTTTTTGGCCTCGTTCTTCGTCTGCCCGATCCTCCTTCTTGACGCTCAAGCGGCGGAGACCTGGAAAGAACATGCTTTAGTCCGCTTCCCGGCTCCTCCCCTAAATGACCTGGAAGCGAAGCGTCATCTTCGCATTCTGGATTATGCGATCCTCGATGCCCATGCCTACTCAGCCGATCGTTCAGCTACTGCTTTGCAAAGTGCCTTGGCCTTGCTCCAAAAACGGCAGAAGGCCCAGGCCCTGGACACTTTGGATCAAGCATTAGAAGAACAACGCCGGTTTGCTGAGAAAGATGGAACTCAACGTTTCTGGCGATTTCGAGAAGGGGAAGCCCCTGCGACGGTAGACACCGTCTTTTATTTTCATCCTCTCCGCTTCCTACGAAATCGTTTAGAGCAGATGCGATCGCTTTCTAAAGAGTGGCTGGAGCTTTTCGAACGGTTTGTAGCAGAAGCCGATCCGTACTGTAGCCTGGTTCCTGCCTTTCGTGTCGATTCTGCGGTCATCCCTTCGTTAGAAAGGTAAAGTATTGGTCAATTTTCTGCCCCAAGGGACAAGAAAAAAGTAGGGCGGCCTGCCCCTAGGCCGCCGCAAAACCTTTGTTTTCTCTTCCGGCGCGGTGAAAACAGCGGCCCTACCCTTCC
>CAZBKV010000427.1:0-1555 GCA_964492575.1 uncultured Verrucomicrobiota bacterium
GACATCTGTCTATTTCTTATCTCGGCGCGCCCTACCTTCCAATTCCCTCTCGAATGCCCAGGGGCAGGTAGGGCAGCTTGTCCTCAAGCCGCCGCAAAAAATCCTTTTCCCTATCCTTCCATCCGCTGCGATCATGCCTTTCATCCAATGTTTTCTTTCCTCAAATGCCTTGACCCGGCCGGTTTTTCGAATGAGCTCTACGTTGAGAGCTCAACAGATAAGATTAGATCCTTGTCGGAAAAAGATCTGTTTGGATTCAGCATGCGGAGGGCAGTGCATTTCACCTAAGATTGCTTTTCATCGGTGCAGTTAATTTGGTCGATGCCTTATTCTTTTTCGTTTGGGGGTGAGGAGACTGAAGGCGACCGGACTTTTGAACAGTTGCAAGGAGTTGGGGCCAGGAGGTGTAGCGGGTAAGGTTGAGAAAGTCGGGGGCGGTTTTCTCGTCCAGGATAAGGTCTTGGAGGTCGAGTCGGAGTCGGGGGTTTTGATCCATCAAAGCGGCCAGAAGGCAAAGATTGGCCATCGGTCCCTGGCCACGGAGGATGACCGGAAGATGAGGGGCCGGGGCAACTTGAGGGATGCTCCGAAGGGCTTGAAGGATGTCCCAGGTTTGGAGGCTGGCCAGGGTAGTTCCGATAAGCATCAGGCGACGACGGAGCATGCGACGGTAGACGGGATTATCCCACGGGAGGGTCCAGCCGACACCACTGGGGGTGAAGACGATCCAGACGGTTCCAGACTGATCCCAGGGAGGAGTAAGAGAAGCCGAAGCGGAAGGTGGCGAGGAGGTCTTTTCCTGAGCAGGGGTTTTCGAGTTTAGGCCGGCAAAGGATCGTTCTTCGGCAAGCTGGGAGGCAAAAGGTCGGGCAGGACCTTGGAGAAAGGCTACGAATTGGTCCTGGTTGACCGGTTGGAGGAGGATTTGCTGAGGAAATTCTTGGATTCGGCGAAGTCGGTAAGCCCGTAGGGTAAAGCCGGTGGCGAGCCGTAGGGCGTAAGCGGTGCATTCCACCCCTTGCCGGATTTCTTGCCATAGTCGCTGGACGTGAGGCATGGGAGCGGATCGAGGCCAGGCGCGGAAGGTCTTTTGTCGGAGCTGGGTACGAAGCCATTGAGGATCGGCCGGGCCGGTAGCTTGGGCCGGAGGGATAAAGAGTTCTTGGATTCGAGTATTGATTTGGTCTTTGGGAAGTTGGGAGAAGACCCGCAGTTCCATAGGATCAAACCACGGCTCAGCCGGCTCATGAATTAAGGCATCGGTCCCTTTGAGGAATCGGTTGAACCAGTGAAAGACCGGGACGCGTAAGGCTTGGGTATCTCGATGGGGACCTTCGGTGATGAGGAGGCCGAGATGATCGAGTTGATCGAGTTGAGTGTAGACTTTTCGCACTTGCCAGTAGGTGCGCATCACGCCGTCCAAGGGAAAGATACGATCCTGATCGGAATTCCCGAAGAGCAGAGGCCGGGGTGCAGCCAGAGCGGCGAGCATCGGGTAATCCCACCGGTAGGTATTGACGAAGAACATGCAGTCGCAATGGCCTTCGACCGTATC
>CAZBKV010000427.1:1565-2502 GCA_964492575.1 uncultured Verrucomicrobiota bacterium
CGTCGACGACATGGTTTTGGAGGTCGGTAATTCCGGCGATGGGGGCAGCGACGCGGATACGGTCGTCCAACGCAGTAGTAAACCATGTGTAAGCACCGCCGCCGGATCGACCGGTCATTCCGATCCGGTTTGTGTCGACCTCGGGACGGGAACAGAGGTAATCAAGGGCTCGAATGCAATTCCAGGCTTCTACACCGGCAGGGGTATAACCTCGGGAATTCCACCACCACATCCCATATCGGTAGGTGCCGTGATGGATCCCCATGATTTCTCCCAGCTGAATGGTGTCGATGAGGAGGCAGACGTAGCCGTGGCGGGCAAACCAGATTCCGTGGTGTTGGTAGTGGGTTTTGTTGCCACAGCTGATGCCATGGACAACTACGCGGCCGTGGCCACAAGCGTAAAGGATGGCTGGGGCAGGTTGTTTGAGTTCCTTCGGACGATAAAGGTTGGCGGTGACATAGAGATGAGGGAGGGATTGGAAGTAGAGTTTTTCCACGATGATGCCGTCTCGTTCGATTCGGCCGGTAATGACGGGATGGAGTGGGGTTCGTGGTGGCTTAGGATCCAGGCCGAGCATTTCACGGAGTTGACGCTGCCAGCGTTTCCTCTGGGTTTCCCAATCCTTTGCATTGCGGATGCGACGGAGCCTCTGTCGGGTTTGCTGAGCCAGACGATGGACTTCGTGTTGAAGGTACTGAGCGAACATTCGGTCACCTGGTCGAGGCTGTTTCGGCAAGGTCCATCCCCGGACAGAAGGGGCCACCAACAAGCTCAAGCCGAGGACAACGATCCATAGCTCTTTGTGCTTCATGAGAAAAAGCGTATTGCGTTGGCAGAGGTCTGCCAATCGGAAATCTCGTTTACGGTCCAGGGCTAGAAAATGGGGGACTGAAAGATGGCCAAGGGATTAAGGACTGGAAAGACAGGGATAGAC
>CAZBKV010000428.1:0-2497 GCA_964492575.1 uncultured Verrucomicrobiota bacterium
CATTATCGGTGGGTTGACATTGGCCTCCTTGGATACATCAATCCGATTGTGGCGGCGATTCTCCACAATACCGGTTCGTTATTGGTCGTCTTCAACAGCGCTCGCTTAGTGCGCCAAGGGGAAGAGTTGGAGCCGTTTATTCCAGCATCGATCGAGACGCCTTCTCAGCCTCAGCGGCCGGCCATGGCCGCAGCATCGGGTACGGCATAGACGGACGCGGCGAGCGAAGCCTCTTTCGTCTATGCCTGAACAGGAAAAACCCTCCTTGTAGGGAGAGGGATTTTTCTTTTTCTAGAGGTAGCATGAGATATGGAAACTGTGGTCACACAACAGAAACGTTGGATTGCCCGACACGTGGCCCAGTTGCCTAAGTCGGGGATCCGAGAGTTTTTTGAGTTGGTGATTGGGGTACCGGATGTGATCTCCCTTGGGGTGGGAGAGCCGGATTTTGTGACCCCGTGGCATATTCGGGAGGCCGCCATCTATGCGCTGGAACGAGGACGAACCAGCTACACCTCCAACTATGGACTGCTGCGGCTCCGGGAAGCCATCTCCCAACACGTGGCCCGTCGATACGGAGTCCGCTATGATCCGAAGACGGAGATTCTCGTTACGGTTGGGGTCAGCGAGGCGATGGATCTGGCGTTGCGGGCCTTGATCAATCCCGGAGAGGAAGTCATCTACCACGAACCCTGTTATGTCAGTTACATGCCCTCGATTCGCTTGGTGCAGGGGATCCCCAAACCGGTGGTTTGTCGGCCGGAGGACGGATTCCAGCTGCGCGCGGAGGCGATCGAAGAGGCCATCACCCCAAAGACCAAAGCCCTGATTCTCAATTTTCCGACGAATCCGACCGGGGCGGTGATGGATCGAGGAGAGTTGGAGAAGATTGCGGAACTGGCCCAACGATACGACTTGGTCGTGATTACGGACGAGATTTATTCCGATTTGACCTATGAAGGGAAACATGTCTCGATCGCTTCCCTTCCGGGAATGCGGGAACGGACCGTCTTCCTTCACGGTTTTTCGAAGGCCTATGCTATGACCGGATTTCGAATCGGCTATGCCTGCGCGCCGGCGGAGATCTTGGAAGGGATGTTGAAGGTACACCAGTACTCGATGCTTTGTGCCAGCATTATCAGCCAAGAGGCGGCGATTGAAGCGCTACGCAATGGAGAGGAATCGGCCGCGGAGATGAAGGAAGAGTATCGGCTTCGACGGAACCTGATTGTTTCCGGATTACGATCCATCGGCTTGGAATGTCAGATGCCGCGGGGGGCGTTTTATGTCTTTCCCTCGATTCGATCGACCGGGTTGAGCTCGCAAGAGTTTGCCGTGCGGCTGTTGCAAGAGGAAAAGGTGGCCTGTGTGCCGGGTACGGCATTTGGCCCTGCAGGGGAGGGATTCCTTCGTTGCTGCTACGCGACAAGTCGTGAGCAGATTGAGATGGCGTTGGAACGGATCAATCGTTTCGTCCAGCGCCTTCGAAGAAGATAGAAAAAGGGCGGAGCCTTCTACGCGAAAGAGATCTCCGCCCCTTGTCTATTGGAAGGAGGCAACCTTTTTGAAATCTCTCACTCGGATTATCGGCGCAGTCGATAGAACTTACGAGGCGCTTGGGTCACATCCACTTCATAGGTGTTGCCGGTCGGTTGCGGAGTGACTTCCTGCCAAGGACCGGTAATCGCATCGGCTTCTTCTAACACTCCTTGGCCGGTCCAGGTGAGCCGAAGCGTGGTCCCTTCCAGGATCACGCGCTCAAATCGGAGTTCCTGAGGCTGAAGCTCACGATTCACGGCCCAGCTTAAGGCCGCGTCAAATAGCGCCCGCCCTTCTTGGGTCAGGAGAAGATACGTACCGTCTGTGAAGAAGAGAAAGACTCGTCGAGCAGGCGCCGGGGTTCCATCGATTAAAGCCTTTCCTTTGTCGACCCCGTAGAGGCAAGGATGTTGTTGCCCATCGGCAAGGATGGCAATGATTTCTGCGTCTGGCGGCGGAACCCCCCAACAGAACGTGTTGGGTTGGGTTGTGACAGTAACGGTCCCCGCCGGAAGCCCGGCTGCCATAGGATGGTTGGGGTTAATAATTTGGATGTCGGTCTGATTGCTCACATTCCCGCGATCCTGGCCCCCGACATCTCCGGTCAAGAGAAGATTGTCCTGAAGCGCTTGTTCCCAGGTGACAACGGGGACGGAAACTTTCTGGTATTTGTCGCCCACCGCGTTTGACATGACGGTAGAGGAAACAATAATCACATCTGCCCCTTCTGCATCTTCCGGCTTCGAAGCGGAGGCTAAGACGACTCGAACGATGAACCCCAAGTCGCGCAAGTGTTGGGCGATGGCCTCATCGGAAGGCCCCATTGGATCGGTGGCTCCAACCACGAAGACCGCCAAGGGATTGTCCCCGACCAGAATGGGGACGGGTTTGGAGATGTTCCAGTCTTCCTCATTGTCGATGACTTTGGCGGTGAGCTCGTAATATCCAGGGGGTACAT
>CAZBKV010000429.1:0-2496 GCA_964492575.1 uncultured Verrucomicrobiota bacterium
GATCAGGATTGGCTTCCGGACCGTTACAACGTGGTTTGGGATTCTCCAAGCCGGGATTGCCGTGGTTCCATGCCGCTGGGCAACGGCGATATCTCGCTCAATGTATGGGCAGAAACGAACGGGGATCTGGTCTTCTACATCGGCAAAAGCGATAGTTGGGGAGACAACGGCCGGTTGTTAAAAGTCGGACGAGTACGAATCCACTTTGATCCCCCGTTATGGGCTGCTGGAATTCCCTTCCGTCAAACGCTACGACTCCGCGACGCCACCGTAGTCATCCAAGCCGGCGCTCCGCCGCATCGTTCCGAAGTGCAGATTTGGGTCGACGCCAATCACCCTTGTATTGAACTGACCGCACGCGGCCCCCGGCCCTTCTCGATGACCGCCCAAATCGATCTATGGCGAACGAATCGAACGGTGCTCCCCTCCATCGAGGTCAGTGATGTCAACCTCGACCGAAGCCGCCCAAACCATCAACTGGCCCCTACCATTGTTGAACCGGATCAAATTTTGACGAATCTGACCGACGCCATCGGCTGGGTTCATCACAATATCAAATCCGTCGGCCCCGCCCTGACGGCCAAGCAACAAGACTTAGACGGTTTCCTTGGCGCACCTCTTGTGCCCGATCCTCTGCTTTACCGTACGTTCGGCACCCTGATCACCGCCGAACATGGCCAACGGCTTGCCCCGGATCGATTGCTTTCCCCGACCAACACGACCCATCACTTCACCCTCTATGTCCTGACCCGACACCCTGCTTCCATCGCAGAGTGGCTGGAAGCCATCCGATGGGTTCAGAAAGAGGTAGAATCCATCCCCTTTGCCCAACGGCGTCAGGCCCACGCCGCCTGGTGGAAAGCCTTCTGGCAACGGAGTTGGATCCATGTCTTTGAAGCGAAAAACGATGCCTCACGAACAACCTCTTCGGAGACTTCCATCTCCGGTGGAAAACACAAATCCAAGAACACAGAAACCGATGCCTTCGTGGTCTCACGCGGTTATGCCTTACAACGATTCATCACGGCCTGCGCCGGCCGCGGTCGTTACCCCATCAAGTTCAACGGCTCCCTCTTTACCGTCGCGTGGCCTGGGAAACCTGGTGACGCGGACTACCGCCGCTGGGGACCGGGATACTGGTGGCAAAACACCCGTTTGCCGTACATCAGCCTTTGCGCCTCGGGAGACTTTGAGATGATGAACCCGCTATTTCGGATGTACGGCGTGGACTTGATGCCCCTGTTCTGCTATCGGACTCGCCGATACTTCGGACACGAGGGTGCCTATATTCCCGAATGCATCTATTTCTGGGGCGCCGTCTTCACCGACACGTACGGTTGGCCGCCGGCTGCCCAACGCAAAGACAAACTCCAAAAAAGCCGATGGCATAAATGGGAATGGGTTTCTGGACCGGAACTGCTCTGGATGATGCTCGACCGGTATGAATACACCGAGGATGAATCTTTCTTGAAAAACATCCTTCTCCCGGCGGCCCGCCAAATCTTAACCTTCTTTGCCGAGCACTACCCGATCGGTCCGGACGGCAAACTCCTCTTCCATCCAGCCCAATCGCTGGAAACCTGGTGGGAATGCACCAATCCTATGCCGGAAATCGCCGGGTTATACGCTGTGACCGAAAGGCTCCTGGCTTTACCTCCCCGGCTCACGACTCCGGAAGATCGGCGTTTTTGGAAACAACTGCGAGATCGACTGCCGCCGATTCCGACCCGTGTTGTCAACGGAGTCCGGATGCTCGCCCCTGCCGAAAAATTCGCCAGCAAACATAACATCGAAAACCCCGAACTTTATGCCGTCTTTCCGTTTCGGCTCTTCGGAATCGGACGACCACATATCGAATGGGCCATTGCCGCACTCCATCACCGTCCGGACCGCGGCCACTTCGGATGGCGTCAGGACGAAATCTTCATGGCCTACCTCGGCTTAGCGGAAGAAGCCCGTACCGGTCTGGTCCAACGAGCTCGTCGCTACAACCCGGATTCCCGATTCCCGGCGTTCTGGGGACCGAATTACGATTGGGTTCCGGACCAAGACCATGGATCCGTACTCATGAAGGCCCTTCAAGCGATGATCTTACAATCCGACGGTCGCCGAATCTTCCTCTTACCCGCCTGGCCGCGGGAGTGGAACGTACGATTCCGCCTCCATGCTCCTTATCGAACCGTCATTGAAGGAGAGGTACAGAACGGCCGCATCCTTTCTCTTCGCGTAAGCCCTCCAGAACGTGTTCGGGATATTTACGTAGGGCCCGACCTAAAACCGTATAAACAAATAAGAAGAACAGCAGGACAACCCCATTAAGTGTGCTTTTTAAAGAGAGTTGCCATTCCTCGCAAACCGTACAAAGTTCGCCAGGATCCGCAGGCCGACGTATTGGCTTTTCTCTGGATGAAATTGCGTGGCAAACACATTCTCTCGCCACACCGCCGAAGGATATCGCACACCGTATTCGGTCCAGGTAGCAATGATGTTCGGATC
>CAZBKV010000430.1:0-2493 GCA_964492575.1 uncultured Verrucomicrobiota bacterium
GGGGGATTGTGGCAGGAGGATTCTTTTGGCGAAGACGCGCAAAGCGAAAGTCTTTGATGGTTAAGGAAAAGAACCAATCGTGACACAGGAAAGAGGATGCGGACGGAAAGAAAGCAGAGCAGGAAGGTTAGGGCTTGTCTGAAAAAAGCATTCAGCTATTTTTCTTGGCGCGTTGGGGACAACGCGCCCTACCACACATGGCTTTCGGATGCCAGGGGAAAGGTAGGGCGGCTTGTCCTCAAGCCGCCGCAATCTCCTTCGATTCGCAGCGATCTTGCCTTTCATTCAATGTTTCTCTCCTCAAAAAATGCCTTTTCTTCAGATGTCCAGCCGATTTTTCGGATGAGCTCTAGGGGATTCGGTTGGTGTCTTCTGATTGGGATGCTGATCGGATCCCTTCTTCTATGGGCCGGGGAACGGACGTTTGTTTTTACAGAGGATCCGTTTGCGGCCGGATGGCGTGTGTTGGGGGTGACAAATCTGTTTGTCTGGAAGGCCTCGGAAGGGGTGATGGAAATTCGGTGGGATTCCTCGCAACCCAACAGCGCGTTTTATCTGCCGTTGGATTGGACTCTGGATCGAAGGGAAAGTTTTGCGATTGAGTGGGAAATGACGGTTGCAGAGGTGCACGTTGGAGTCCGGCCGGGCAAACCGTTTGCGTTTGAGTTGGCGGTTGGGTTTTTCCGGAAGGAGGATGTTGCCTCAGAGGATTTCCGACGCGGGACAGGAGTAGATGCCCGGAATTTGGTGGAGTGGGATTTCTTTCCGGATACGGGATATGGAGCGACGGTTTGGCCGACGGCGATTTCCGGCGAAGGGCGGTTGAATTACAACGGCCCGTCGGATTATGTGATTTGGGATTTACCGATCGGAAAGCCGGTCCGGGTGCGTTTGACGTTTGATGGAGAGAAATCGATGCTGGAGACGGAGGTCTGGGTGGATGGGCAGCAGGCGTTCCCGCCGTTACAGGTTCCGTTGCACCCCTCGTTTTCTAATTTTCAGGTCGATGCAGTGGGATTCCTGAGTTACAGCGATGCGGGCTCCAATGGGAGCTTGCAGGCACGGGCCATGGTTCGGTGGGTTCGCGTGACGGTGCCGGACCGGCCGATCCGATCGATTCGACTAGTGCAAGGTCCGCAAGGATGGGTAGTGCGGTTTCAAGGGCGTTCGGGATGGCGGTACGAGTTGTTGGAGAGCGAGGATTTGAGGCATTGGACGGTGGTCACGCAATGTAGGGTGGAAGCGGATGGATGGATCGAGTTTCCGGTTCAGGTCTCTGAGGGTCGGCAGCGATTTTATCGTGTCCGCGCAGAGCGAATGGAAGGAATGAAAGGCAAAGGTTGAAAAAGAAGGGATGTCGGGAAAAAGGAGCATGACGGAAAAAGACAAAGGCCCATGAATCGGTGGCAGGTTGAAAAGGAGGAGTATTTTTTTCCCGAAACGGGTCTTCCGGTTGAGGGACAAAATCTTCCTTCCGAAACGATTTTTCGGAAAAAAGGTTGGGAGAGAGGGCTGACGTTGGTGGAACTGTTGGTGGTTCTTTTTATCCTTGGGTTGTTGGCAGGAATGCTTTTGCCAGCGTTGGCACGGGGTCGAGCTCAGGCCCAGCGGATTCGGTGTATAGCTAATTTACATCAGCTTGGTTTAGCGGCGACGATGTATTGGGATGATTCGAAGGGGATGTTGTGGAAATATTACCGGGGTGTGAGCGGGGACGGTCGGTTGTACTGGTTTGGATGGTTGCAGAATGGGAAGGAAGGGCAACGCCAATTTGATCCTACAAAGGGGGTACTTTATCCCTATTTAGAAGGCCGGGGTGTAGAGATCTGTCCTTCGTTACGTTATCATTTGACTTATTTTAAGAGGAAAGCCGTGGGGGCCGCATATGGGTATGGCTATAACATTCGGCTTTCCACTCCGTTGCAAGAACCGTCGAAACGTCTGGCCGATCTGAAAGCGCCGGGACGGACTGCTTTGCTGGCCGATGCCGCTCAGGTCAACACGTTTCAACCGCCGGCCAGCCCGGAACATCCGATGTTGGAAGAATTTTATTATATCAGCCCTCAAGAACCGACGACTCATTTTCGGCATTTGGGACGTTGTAATGTTTTGTGTTGTGACGGTCATGTGGAATCGGCGATGCCGGCTCCCGGTACATTGGATCTGCGACTGCCGCAAGAGCGGGTAGGATGTCTTCCGCGATCTTATTTCCCATAAGGGTTGGAGAAGCTGAGGGATCAGCGGAAGAGCAGAAGAAAGAAGGGAAGATCTGTCGCTGAGGATGAGATGCGCTGTCCCTCGTGAGCTAGGTTGAAGACGAGTGTAGAGCTTATTTGAAAAGGGGATCTGTCTATTTTTTATCCTGGCGCGTTGAGAACAGCGCGTCCTACCTTCCGATTCCTTTCGAATGCCCAGAATAGGGTAGGGTGGACTATCCTCAAGCCGCCGCGACAAATTCTTTTCCTCTATCCTTCCATCCGCTGCGATCATGTC
>CAZBKV010000431.1:0-2460 GCA_964492575.1 uncultured Verrucomicrobiota bacterium
AGAAGAAGCCGTTTCGGCTTCAGCCAGCCATTCTTCCTCAGTGAGGGATTGGACTTCGATCTGGCCGGTCATCCCGTGAAGTCGGATTCGAAACAGACGGGGATCTTCTTCCGGATCCGCCGCGGCGACCACCAATTCCACCGAGTCACATAGCCCATCGGGGAAGAAATACACGTCGTACGCGATGGGAAGAGAACCTTCTGTTCCCGGCAACGAGGCCACTGAAGCCGTTTGCGCTCCGGAACGAACCGGTTGCGCCCAGGAAGGGGCTTTTACTACTTCGAGAATCCGAATCCAGCGCGCCCAATCCGTGGCCTCCAGCAGCGGATGCCGGTAAGGGACAAACACTCCCGGTTGCTCCAGCGGTTGCGGTTCCCAGAAGATCTGGATCGGGGAAGGAGACAGATTCGTCGCGATTAGGTCGGTTTGGTTTTCTCCGGTGCGGAGTTCCACCAAGAGTCGATGTCCGGTCAACATCGCCTCGGCTCGAGCGAATCGAAACACCTGCTGGAGCCGCTCCACCGCCTCATTCAACCGGCTTCCTTTCCGGAGGGCTTCCATGTTGACCACCATGACCCCGGATACCAACAAGATCACCACAATCACCAACAACAGCTCCACCAACGTAAACCCCGCCGGGGGACCCAGCCTCCGAACGCCATCGAACAGGGGCTTACGGGGTCGTGGTGGTTGTGCCGACCCCCATCGTACCTGTTTGAGACTCCTCGCTAACAAGAGAAATGTCATCTTCCGTATCGGGTTGACCGTCCGGACCGACCGAGTAGAGCTTGTAAGGTAATGAGCTGGAATCTTGCTCGCCCATCATAGAGGTATCGACAGGTTCATACACGATCGGATGACCCCATGCATCGACCAGTTTGGTTCCTGGACGCAGGTAGGGGCCCATCCATCGCGAAGCCAACTCCTCATTATCAAATTGCGGTTTCACCAACAGGGCATTCAACCCGCCTTCATCTTCGGTCGGATAATGCCCGACGTTTAATCGGTAGGTATCCAAGGCATTCTGGATCTCCCGCAGCAGGAGCTTCGTCGTATTGATCTCCGCCCCTTTCTTCTGGGGGATGACGTATACGACCAACACCGTCGCAAGCATCATCAGAATCAGGAGCACCAGGAGCACTTCCACCAGGGTAAATCCTGCTGTGTTGCCCCTTGCTCGACGGAACCGTTTCCACAGGATCGATTTTTTCATAACTGGTACCCTCCTACTTCTTTGACTGCGCTGGCAATGACGTTTGTTAGGAAAACTCTATTCACTTCGTTTGGTTTCTTCTTCATAATGTGCCCCGCTATTGGGACGGACGTTTTTGGCATGGGATTGGTTTCTACAAATCCCTCGGTTTATGGACTTTGGCCCAGAGAGCTAGCAAGGCTAAAGATTGGAATAAGCAATCCTAATGCCAATGTCCCAATCCCTGCTGCCACAAAAACCAAAATCGCCGGTTCCAATAACCGAATCACCTGATCGACCATCCGATTCGTATTCCGC
This sequence comes from uncultured Verrucomicrobiota bacterium, assembly GCA_964492575.1. Taxonomy (GTDB): domain Bacteria; phylum Verrucomicrobiota; class Verrucomicrobiia; order Limisphaerales; family CAZBKV01; genus CAZBKV01. Next base: position 1,511 of record CAZBKV010000431.1, read on the forward strand.
TCCACCGTGTCGGCAATACGGACCAGCACTTCATCGAGTCGATTCGCCTCCTCGGCCACGGCAATCATAGCCAGGATCTGTTCCGGGAAGATTCCGCTTTTCCGCAGCGGCGGCGTTAAGGTTTTCCCTTCCCGAACCCCTTCCAAAGCTTCGGCAACTCGATCGGCCAGCAGATGGGATCCGATGGCATCTTTGCTGATTTGGAGGGCTTGGAGGATGGGCACGCCGTTCGCCAGCAGCGTTCCCAAAATTCGGCAAAACCGCGCAATGGCAAGAGAACGTAAGGCCGGTCCAATCAACGGTAAGGAAAGTCGCCATCGTTCCAGCGTCCGTTTCCCCATTTCGCTGGTGGCCGCGGCATAGAGGAGCCCCACCAGGCTGATCAGACATAGAACCAGGATGCTTCCATAATTCCGGACCAAGTGACTTGCCCCAAAGACGATCCGGGTGGGAAGCGGTTTGGGGGCCGCTGCCAAAAGGACCTCAAATTTGGGCACAAAGAAAAGCAGCGCCACCGTCAATACAGTGCTCCCTCCTAATACCAATAACAGGGGGTAGATCATCGTTCCGATGACCCGCGCCCGCAGCTCATTCAATCGCTCCACAAACTCCGCCAGGCTTCGAAAGACCTGCTCGACAAATCCGGCCCGTTCCCCGGCATGAACCATGGCGGTATGGAGTGGAGGAAAGAGATGGGGAAACTTATTGAGAGATTCAGTTAACGATGCGCCGTCGGCCACCGAAGCTCGAACTTCCCGGATAACCTCCCGCAGCCGGGGATTGGCAGTAGAGGCAATTAACGTATCCAACGCCCGCAGCAACGGGACCCCGGCCGAAAGCAGATCGGCCATCTGCCCGTAAAAATCGGCGATCTCCCGAGTCCGAATCCCGCGCAAAAGGCCTGTCCGGGGCGTCTCCGCGGCCGTTCCGGTAACTTGGATGTGGAAGGG
>CAZBKV010000432.1:0-2456 GCA_964492575.1 uncultured Verrucomicrobiota bacterium
TGTCCATGCTGGAGCGTGGAATACAACGGCCGACCGGTTCTGTTGGATTCCCGATTGGGCCTGATCTTAGACACAGGGCCGTTGACTTCGGGCTTCCAAATCTTGTCCGTCTACCGCCGGAAACATGCGTTGAGCTGGTGGAAGCCGGTCTGTGGGGAGCGGGATCGAATTCCGGAGGCTTACCATGAGATGGAAGTTGTGCTTCAGCAGCAAGGGCAGGGCGGAAAGAAGTTGATTCTTACGTTTCGGGCTTATGACCAGGGGGTAGCGGTCCGTTATACCGTACCGAAACAGCCTGGGTTGCAGCGAGTTCGAGTCATGGAAGAGCGGACCGAGTTCCGACTAGGCGGCGATTTTCCCGCATGGGCAACCTATCATGCCCAGGGGAAGTATGAAAAGGTCCCGATCAGTCGGATTCGACCGGGGTGTGAGCGGCCGTTGGTGATCGAGGCTGCCCCGGATCTATATATCGCGTTAGGGGAAGCCCAGATGGTGGATTATCCCCGGATGAAATTGGCGTTAGCAGATGCTAAGACGCATACGCTGCGGAGCCTTTTGGACGGACCGGCGGACTGGCCGGCGCCGTTGACTTCACCATGGCGGGTCGTCATGGCTGCTCCCTCTCCCGGCAAATTGCTGGAAAATAATTTCCTGTTTTTGAACCTGAACCCGCCGTGTGCCTTAGAGGACACCTCGTGGATCCGACCTGGAAAAGTCATTCGGGAAGTTACCTTAAGCACCGAAGGAGGGAAGGCCTGTGTGGATTTTGCCGTCAAACATGGATTGCAATATGTGGAATATGATGCGGGTTGGTACGGGCCGCAATGGGATCCACGGGCGGATGCCCGGACGGTCAAGACCGGTTCGGGCCGACCGTTGAATTTGAAAGAGGTGATTCATTACGCGAACCAACGCGGGATTGGAATTATCCTGTACGTCAACCACCTGGCTTTGGAGAGGCAGCTGGAACAGATCCTTCCTCTGTATCGCTCTTGGGGCGTGAAAGGGATCAAATTTGGATTTGTCCACGTCGGTCCTCAGCCTTGGTCCAGCTGGTTGCATTATGCGATTCGGCGGTGTGCGGATTATCATTTGATGGTCGACGTTCATGATGAATATCGGCCGACTGGGTATCAGCGGACGTATCCGAATCTCATGACCATGGAAGGGATTCATGGGGATGAAACCGCTCCGGATCCGAATCAGACCCTAGCGATTTTATTCACTCGGATGTTACCCGGACCGGCGGATAACACGTTTTGCTGGATGCGGGGTTGGGTGCGGAAGAAATGTTCCCATGCCTACCAAATGGCGAAGACGGTCTGCATCTTTAGTCCCTGGCAGTTTTTGTTCTGGTATGATCGACCGATTCCGAAGGAAGGATTGCCTCCGGGGATCCGTGCTGAGATTCGGGACCGGGGTCCTACGTTCATCGCCGAAACACCGGAGCTGGAGTTTTTCAAAGCTTTGCCTACCACGTGGGATGAAACCCGTGTGTTGGTTGGGGAAATCGGGAAGCGGGCTGCCATTGCCCGACGCAAAGGGAAGGAGTGGTTCCTTGGATGCATGAATGGTCTGCAGGATTGGACATTAGATTTGCCGTTGGATTTCCTGGCACCTGAGCAGGTGTATGAGGCGACGATTTATACGGATGATCCGAGTGTGCCCACACCGACTCAGGTGCGGATCGAAAAACGCCGGGTGCGTCGAGACGATCGGTTGCATCGGCTGATCCCGGCCAGGAAAGGTTTGGCGGCGCGGTTCGTTCCGGTGAGCGATTGAGCTGACCGGTACGCCGGCCTTGCCAAAATAGGAAGAAAAACGGAGGACAAATAAAACCCAGAGATTCGAAGCGAGCTATGAAACGACTCATTCTACCGTTGACAGTAGTTACGGTTGGGATGTTCCTGGCAGCCCCCATTCGGGCAGCGGCGGAACGTCCGAATATCGTCGTCATCCTTGCCGATGACATGGGTTATGGGGACCCTCATGTTTTGAATCCGGATTCTACCATCCCCACGCCCAACCTGGATCAACTGGCACGGCAAGGGATGATGTTTACTGATGCACACACGCCCTCGGCGGTATGTACCCCGACTCGATATGGATTGTTGACCGGGCGTTATTGCTGGCGAAGTCGTCTCAAGAGGGGCGTCCTCTATGGATATTCCCCACCGTTGATTGAGAAGACCCGGCCGACCATCGCCTCGTTTCTCAAGCAACACGGATATTACACCGGGGTTGTGGGTAAATGGCACTTAGGTCTAGGCTGGCCTAAGGATGAACAGGGCAATGTAGATTTCAGCAAACCGCTTACCTATAGCCCGAACGATGTAGGGTTTGACTTCTCTTACATCATTCCGGCCTCCCTGGATATGAATCCTTACGTCTATATCTGCAATGGACGGGTCACGGCATTGCCTACCCTTTATCAACCTCATGTCCCCTTCCCGGCC
>CAZBKV010000433.1:0-2448 GCA_964492575.1 uncultured Verrucomicrobiota bacterium
GGACGGTATTGCTCCATGACGTGGGGAAACCCGTGACTCGTTCGGTAGACGCCCAAGGCCGAATCCACTTTTATAACCACGACAAGGTCGGGGAAGAAATCACCCGTTCCCTTCTTCGTCGGCTCCGATTTTCCAACGCAGAAATAGAGACCGTGGCCTGGGTCGTCCGCCGTCACATGGTCTTTAAAGACGTCCCCCATATGCGACCGGCCAAACGCCGCGAACTCCTCCTTCATCCCTACGCCGCCCTTCTCCTTGAACTCTATCGCCTGGACTGCTTAGGAAGCCACCAGGATCTCCAGCTTTATCACGAACTTATTCAAGAACGCCAACAACTCCTCTCCAGCCCGGACCTGGTCGAACCCCTCCTCCGCGGTCGAGATCTCCTGGCCTTAGGAATGTCTCCCGGACCGGGGGTCGGAAAACTCCTCCGCCTGATCCGGGAAAAACAGCTAGCCCAGGAACTTACCACCCGCGAACAAGCCCTTGCTTTTGCCAAAGCATACCTTCAAAACCAGGAATCGCTCCGTAAGGATGGCACCCCCAACAATCAATCCTCTCATTCTAAGGAATCCCCTGAAAGCCACTCCACACTTTAAGCAGCGCACATTGCCCTCACCGCACGTCCATAGAGCTCACCTGAAAAATCGGCCGGCTGGTTTGAAGGGAAGGCTTCCTAGGAAAGAAAAACGCCGGATCGAGGGCATGACCCAACGGGTTGGGGATCAAGGAAGGAATTTCATGCGGCCTTGAGGACAAGTCGCCCTACCTGCCCCTGGGCATTCGAACGGGAATTGCAAGGTAGGGCGCGCTGACCTCAGCGCGCCGAGATAGAAAAATTGACAGATACCCTTTTTTGGACAAGTTCTAGATTTCTTAAAGGCAGAAGAAAAAGAAGTGGAACAAATTAAGAGATCCTTAAGATAATAATTCCTCATGGTTTCTGAAGCATCAAAACCAAAAGTCCTGGTCGGAATGAGTGGCGGAGTAGATAGCTCTGTCGCAGCCGCTCTTCTTGTCCAGCAAGGGTATGAAGTCATTGGGGCCTTTTTGAAATTATGGGAGGATGAACTTTGGCAACAAAGGCAATCCGCTCAACAAGAGGCGGCTGCTGTCGCCCAACAGATCGGAATTTCATTTTATACCTTTGATGTTTCAAAAGAGTTCTACCAACGCATCGTTCAGTACTTTGGGGAAGAATACCGTCGAGGCCGGACACCGAACCCTTGTGCTCGTTGTAATCAACAGATTAAGTTCGGTTTCTTGCTAGAACGAGCTCGAGAATTAGGGGCTAGCTATGTGGCTACCGGCCATTATGTCCGTGTCGAGCAAGACCCACATACCAGACGCTGGATCCTTCGTTCCGGTTTGGATCCAGAGCGGGATCAAAGTTATTTCCTCTTTCTTCTAAACCAAGATCAGTTGGCTCATGCATGCTTCCCTCTAGGGGAAAAGACAAAGGAAGAGGTCCGAACGTTGGCACAGAAGATGGGGTTGATCGGTGCGGAACGAAAACGCAGTGTAGAAGTCTGTTTTGTCCCAGAGGGAGATTATCGCAAGTTCTTGATCGAACACGGCTTTGTCAGCCCCCATCGGGGGGAAATCGTTGATTTGGAAGGAAATGTGCTGGGAGAACACCAGGGGATCGAATTCTTTACGATCGGGCAACGACGTGGGTTAGGGATTGCGGCTTCGCGTCCTTTGTACGTGGTCGATCTGGATCCGGAAAAAAACCGTGTGGTTGTCGCTCCAGCAGAGCAAGCCGTCCGCCGAAGCTTCCATGTCGAACAATGCAACTGGATTGCGATTTCGGAGCTGACGGAGCCACGTGAGGTGATTGTCAAAATCCGTTACAGTCATAAAGGAACCTCTGCCAAGATCTTCCCCGAGGACCGGACCGGATGGATCCGAGTAGAACTCTCTGAACCCTTACGTGGTATTACCCCAGGACAGGCTGCGGTCTTTTACGAGGGAGATCGGGTCTTAGGTGGAGGTTGGATTGTTAAGGAACCTTTTCTTGAATGACGATATAAGCACATAAGATCTTGTTTGGCTGACTTGACAGACTCCAGATCCGATAACACGCTTTTTGAAAGAGACACGAGGCATAAACCGGAAACGGAAAGGAGGTGATTGAGCGTGCCGATTTATGAATATGCGTGTCCAAAATGTCGGATGATTTTCAACTTTTTATCAAAACGAATCAACCCGGACCGGACCCCAAAGTGTCCCAAATGCGGCAATCCTAACATGATCAAACAAGTCAGTCGGTTCGCCTTCCTCAAAGGCGTTCCGGAACCCAAGCAGAATGAAGGGGAGGAAGAGGAAGGTCCGCAATTCACAAAAGAAGATGAGAAGCGAATGATGAAGGTCTTCTCCGAACTGGAGAAAGATATCGACTATTTAGATGAAAACAATCCTCGGCATCTGGCCTATATGATGAAGAAG
>CAZBKV010000434.1:0-2442 GCA_964492575.1 uncultured Verrucomicrobiota bacterium
AAACCTACAGGAGACCGCCTTTTTCTATCCCCATCTTCTGACCGATTCGAATGGGACGGTACGGATCTCCTTTGAGATTCCTCAGGCGTTGACCGGTTGGCGTGTCATGGTCTTGGCTCATGATCCGGAGGTCCGCTGGGGATACCTGGAGAGTAAAGTGGTCACGGCAAAGGATTTGATGGTCCTACCCAACCCGCCGCGGTTCCTGCGGGAGGGAGATCAGATCTTCTTCCCGGTCCGAGTGGTGAATCGGACGGATCGGAAACTCAAAGTTCGAGTCCAACTCCAATTCCTTCGGGAGGGCAAACCGGATACGACGTTGCTCCCGGCCGATTATTCCTTGCAGACTGTGGAAATTCCGGCTCGCCGCTCTAGAGTCTGCGCTTGGAAGATCCATCCGCCGGATCGTCCCGGTCTGGTCGCCTATCGTGTCATCGCCGCAGCGGATGGGCTATCCGATGGCGAAGAAGATTGGTTGCCGATTTTGAGCCAGAAGATTGCCGTCACCGAGTCGATGCCCCTCTTCTGTACCGGACCGGAGCAACGCACGTTTGTCCTCACCAACCTGGCCCGGTTGAGCTCCACCAGTAGGGTGGAACATGTTACGTACGTCGTCCAGGTCGCTTCCAACCCGACCTGGTATGCCGTTATGGCCCTTCCGTACTTAATTGAGTATCCCTACGAATGCTCCGAGCAGCTTTTCAATCGATTCTATGCCCTCCAATTAGGACAGCTCCTGGTTCAACGGTTTCCAGAGCTGCGGCAGGTCTTTACCCAATGGCGGGGGACCAAGGCCTTGGTCAGCCCGTTGGAAAAGAATCCGGATCTGAAATCTATCTTTTTAGACGAAACCCCATGGGTGCGGGATGCCGAGTCCGAAACCGAAGCCCATCGCCGCCTCGCCCTCTATTTTCAACCGAATGTCCTGAGCCGAGACCTTCGGTCGGCTTGGGAAAAACTCGTCCGGACCCAGCGAAAAGATGGTTTCTGGCCCTGGTTCCCCGGCGGCCCGAAGAATCCTTACATTACCCTCTACATCGTCTCCGGCTTTGCCCGGCTTAAGGCGTTGGGGGTGGACGTCGATCTTACCCCGGCCCACAAAGCCATTCGCGCGCTGGACCAGTGGATGATCCAGCTCTGGGAAAAATGGCAAAAGCAAAAGATCCATGCATGCCCTTCTCCTGAAACCATCCTCTATCTCTATGCCCGTGGGCTGTTCCAGAAAGAGGTTCCCTTAGACCCGAAACAGCAGAAGGTCGTGAACTTCTTCCTCGATCAAGCTGAGGCCCACTGGCTCGAGCTCCCACGCATGAGCCAGGGATACTTGGCCTTGGCTGCTTTGGATTGGAACCGACCGGCTTTGGCCCACAAGATCGCTGTTTCCCTTAAGGAACGGTCCATCGTCGATCCGGAATTGGGACGGTTCTGGCGGGATCCCAATCCCTCCTGGTTCTGGTACCGGGCGCCGATCGAAACGCAGGCCCTGATGATCGAAGTCTTCGATCGTGTCCTTCACGACACCGAAGCCGTCAACCAATGCCGTGTCTGGCTCCTGAAACAAAAACAGACCCAAGCCTGGCCCACAACCAAAGCCACGGCAGAGGCGGTCTATGCCTTGTTGGCCTTTGGGGAGGACTGGCTTCAGAACCAGACGCCCGCCCAAGTCCGCGTCGGCTCCCAGTGGATCCAACCGGCCCAGGTCGAAGCCGGGACCGGATTCTACGAAGTACGGTTTCCACCGAAGCAAATTACCCCGGCCATGGCGCGGGTCACCTTACGAAAGATCGGTCCCGGCATTGCTTGGGGTGGAGTGTACTGGGAGTACCTACAGGATCTCTCCCAAATCCAGGCCCATCGCCAGGGACCCCTTACCATCGAGAAACAGCTTTTCATAAAACGCACGACTCCGGCCGGAGAAGTGCTCAAACCGGTTCAGGGTCCATTGCGTGTCGGGGATCGCCTGGTCTCACGCCTAATCATTCGAGTCGATCGCGATATGGAATTTGTTCATATCCAAGACATGCGGCCTGCCGGCGCCGAACCGGACCAAGTGCTTTCCGGCTACCGGTGGAGAGAAGGATTGGGGTATTACATGACCGTGCGAGACAGTTCCACCCATTACTTCATCGACTATCTCCCTCGCGGCACCTATGTGTTAGAAAACTCCATGCACATCCAACATCGAGGTCGGTATCAAGTCGGGATCGCCCGAATCGAATGCCTCTACGCCCCAGAATTCAGTAGCCACACAGCCAGTACATGGTTGGAAGTCCATTGAACACACAGCCTGTGCTCGTCCGAACATGGATTGAAAAAGAGATGGAAGATCCAAGGAAGAAATAAGCCACCGTGGGTAGACGGTGAGGTGGTTGTTTTGTTCTTTTTAGATTGGCATCCGTCCATTTTTCTTATCTCGGCGCGTTGGGGACAACGCGCCCTACC
>CAZBKV010000435.1:0-2436 GCA_964492575.1 uncultured Verrucomicrobiota bacterium
CCTTAGCATCCGCAAGAATGAATGTGCGTGTGGAGGGGTTAGCACGAATCTCAGCCAGTTTCCGGTCCAGGGACTTCTCTACACATTGCTTTGGGACAACCGCGGAACCTTGCGATCCCACGGGCTGACCAGTCGGATGAGAAAGTCCACCGTTCCGACTCATGACGATGATTGCCCTTGAAGATGACTCATAATTCGATCCGTAATGATCCGGACCAATTCTTCTGCTTCTGGATCGGTCTCATTCCGATCGACTTGTTCTTCCTTATGACGTACCACGCATTGCGCCCCTAACGTCCAGCCATCGTTGTCACACAATTCACACTCTTTCAAACCAATCCGTGGATCCGGAATTCCGAGGTTCTCTTTGATTTGAAGCAAATCCTTCACTAACTCCGGCGGGATCGTCTTCAGCGGTTTGCCAAGCTGGGAAGCGATCCAGACTGTTCGACAGTACGCATCCAAAATCTCCATCTTAAAATACGCATCCTCTAAATCGATATGGCTCCAGGCTACGGCTCCATGGTTTCCCATTAGGATCGTATTGTGTTTGTCCGCAAGTTTCCCCACCTCTTCGGCCATCTCCTTCGTTCCCGGAGTACGATAAGGTGCTACCGGCACTTTCCCGACAAACACCTCCAGTTCAGGAATCAAACACGTTGGTGGCTCTAGCTCGGCTATCGCAAAGGCCGTTGCATGCGGAGGATGCGCATGGATCGTCGCCACAGCCTTCGGCTGCCGTTTCATAATCTCAAGATGCATAAAGATCTCACTGGTCCGCTTCCGTTTCCCCGCCAATTGATTCCCCTCCAAATCGACTAAACAAAGATCTTCCTCCTTCATGAACCCCTTCGAGACCAACGTCGGCGTGCAGAGCACAATATCTGGCCGGATCTTGATCGCCATATTCCCTCCGTTCCCATCCACATAAGCCCGCTGCCACAAACGCCGACCGATATCCAGCATCAACTGCCGATGGGGTGCCAATTCCTCCGACTCCAAAAAGGCCTGCAATTCTTCCGGGGAACTTTTGGCTGTAATCTTCGAAAAGTCTGGCTTTGCGGCTTGGAAAGATCCCCCCACGCCCGGTTTTGTCCCATTGCCGGAAACCGAAGAGGCAGGGGTAGAACGAGTTAGGGCTGCTGTCGGCGGAAGGGTTCCATTCCCCATCTCCCGCAGCAAATCGCGAGCCGAAGGGGTAAGGATCGCATCCGGCGGAATCTCCGTCACTCTACCGTTCCGCCGAAGCATCTCTTCAATGTCTCGAGCTGAAATTACCTTCCTCATGACTCAGGCGTGTAAAAGACTTGGTCGATAATCGCCACGTTAATGGCATCTACCGGGGTCGGTTGATCAAACGGCATCGAGGCCTCCCGCCCTTCCACATAACCAACCGTATCTCCAATCCCGCCACCTAAATTGTCATAGATCACCGGCGAAGGAGCTGGCCCTACTTGCAACGGCGGATTCTCCCGATACCGGTACTGCTCTTTGGTCAAAGGGCTCACAATCAGCCATCGCCCTCCTTCAAAGGCGGGAATCGTTCGATTCAACGTCACTCGCCCAATGACCAGGCCCAGTTTCATAGAGACCGACGTCCTCCAAATTCATCTACAATTGCTGTGATTGACCATCGAACCGGGCTCTTCGGATCCTTCACCAACTGCCGGGCAGCCGATCCATCCGAGGAAATGATGACCCGTTGATGCAATCCGGCCCCTAGCGGGTCGATCGCCACCTGCGGATCCCCGAAAGGTTTGCCTTCCGAATCAATCGGTTGGCAGATCAATAGCCGCCAACCCTGTAAACTTGGATGTTTCTTTGTGGCAATCACCGTGCCCTCAACCCTTGCCAAATACATGTTTCTCCCCTTGCGATCCTCCCCACGCTGCCCGCTAATAAATCCGCAGATTATCCACCATCACGCAGCGACGGATACGCGTAAAGGTCTTCGGATTGGTCACCCCTTCCCCGGTTGCGGTGGCAATGGAATAACTCAAATACCCTTCCCCGCCTAAACCTAACCCGGCCATGCTCGGACCGTTCTTCACAAAAATCGCCGTATCCAAAGCCCGCCCCATGGCCGTCATATGCTCGACGTTGTTGGAGTGGATGATCGAAGTATGTCGATACCCTCGCTCGGCGATTCGAGCTTTCTCAATCCCTTCGGCGACATCCCGCACCCGCACAATCGGAATGAAGGGCATCATCTGTTCCTCATATACAAATGGGTGATTCGCGTCCGTCTCACCAAACAGAAGCTGGGTGTTCGGAGGTACCCGCACTCCTGCGACCTGGGCCAGATAGGTAGCATCTTTCCCGACAAACTCTTTATTTAAGACCGGCTCCGCATGTCCTCCGTCTTGCTTAAAACTGAAGACCGCCCGCGTCAGCGTCTCAATCTGCTGCGCATTCAGCCGGACAGCTCCTTGTCGT
>CAZBKV010000436.1:0-2434 GCA_964492575.1 uncultured Verrucomicrobiota bacterium
CATCACCCCTTGGCTCGGTGTGTGACGATTCAAAAGGCACCCTTTCCTAAACGGCCGGGTTACATTGCGGTGTTGTCGGCTGGAACGAGTGATATTCCGGTGGCGGAAGAGGCGGCTGTGACCGCAGAGGTGATGGGCAACCAGGTGGAACGAATTTATGATGTAGGGGTGGCTGGGTTGCATCGGTTACTGGGGAATTTGGATCGAATCCAAAGAGCGAACGTATTGATTGTGGTGGCCGGGATGGAAGGAGCGTTGCCGAGTGTGGTGGCGGGGTTGGTGGCGCGGCCGGTGATTGCGGTGCCGACCAGTGTGGGGTATGGGGCGAGTTTTGGGGGTGTGGCGGCGTTGTTGGGGATGTTGAATAGCTGTGGGAGTGGGGTTGTTGTGGTGAATATTGACAACGGCTTTGGGGCCGGATTTGCCGCAAGCCAGATCAATGCTTTGGTGGCAGGAGAGCGATGAAGACGTTGTATTTTGATTTTGCCAGCGGGGTGAGTGGGGACATGTTTGTGGCCGCGTTGCTGGATCTAGGGGCTCCGCTCCAAGTTGTGGAAGAGGGGCTAAGTCGGCTCCCGGTAGGGGGATATCGAATCCAGGCGGTTCGGGATCGAAGAGGGGGGCTGACCGGAACGCGGTTTGATGTACTGATCCAGGAAAAAGAGGGACAGGAACGGTTGGCGGATCATTCAGGTTCTCTACCAGAAGCAAAATCTGAAGCAAAAGAAACCTCTAGTTCCGATCATCCTTCCCATCATTCTCACCACGGATCTTCTCATAGCGAACATGCCCATAAACATGAGCATAGGCACGGCCATGGGCATGAGCATGCTCATTTCCATCGTCCCTATCGGGAAGTGCGGGCGATAATAGAAAGGTCGGGCTTGTCTCCTCGTGTGAAGGAGGCGGCGTTGCGTGTCTTTCGTCGGTTGGCTGAAGCCGAGGCAAAAGTCCATGGCGTGCCTGTGGAGGAGGTGATGTTTCATGAGGTTGGGGCTGTGGATTCGATTGTCGATATTGTGGCGGCGTGTTTGGCGTTGGAGGCGTTGGGATGGCCACGGCTTTTGGGTAGCGTGGTGACGGATGGAACGGGAACGGTTCGGACGGCGCATGGAGAGTTATCCGTGCCGGTCCCGGCCACGGTGGAGATCCTGGCGAGTCGGTCGATTCCGGTCCAACAGTGTGCGGAACCCCATGAATTGGTGACCCCAACCGGAGCGGCTTTGATTGCGACGTTGGTGGACCGGTTTGGTCCGATGCCGTTGATGCGGTGGGAACGGATAGGGTATGGGCTGGGGCATCGGGAAAACCGGTTTCGGCCGAATGTGCTGCGGGTGATGGCTGGAGAGTTGGAAGAGGGGGCTGACTCGGAAGAGACGAGCGGGTTGGTGTGGGAAGAGGTAGAAGTGTTGGAGACGAATTTGGATGATGCCTCTCCGGAGCTGGTGGGGGCGTTGGTTCAGCGGTTGTTGGCGGAAGGGGCCTTGGATGTATGGACAACGTCGATTGGGATGAAGAAACAGCGGCCAGGGGTGTTGCTGTCGGTCCTTTGTCGGCCTGAGGAGAGGGACCGGTTTCTCTCGATTCTTTTTCAGGAAAGCACGACGTTTGGGGTACGGGAGAGTCGATGGGAACGGTGGAGTCTGGACCGAGCTTGGACGGATGTGGAAACGAGGTATGGGGCTGTAGCGATTAAGCTGGGGTTTTGGAAGGGGCGGATCGTTCAGGCTCAGCCGGAGTTTGCCTCTTGCGAGCAGGTGGCAAAGGAAAATGGCGTTTCGGTCCGTGAAGTGTTCACTATGGCAGTAGGGGAGAGCGCAAAATTGCTAGGAAAATCACAAGATTCTGTGGTGGTTCGAAACAAACCCTGCTCTGGAGACGTCTAAAGGGGAAAAAAGAGACGTTTTCTGTTGTAACCTGTGGAACTTCTGTGGTGTTTTTGGCAGGGGAAAGGCGAAGGGATAGGAAGAGATACGATGAAGAAGTGGTTTGGTATCATTATTTTGATTTTAGGTTTTGGGGGAGGGGTATATTGGGCGTTGCCGAAGTTGATGCATTACAATTTCGGCGAGGGGGATGCAGCGGGTCCGAAGGTCGCAAGGGTTTTGCAGACGAATGTCACCTTTGTGGTGAGTGCGGCCGGGGATATTGAGCCGGCGGAGCGGGTATCGGTCCGTCCGGAAATCAACGGTCGGATTGCGGAGCTTCCTGTAGACATTGGGGATCATGTGAAAAAGGGGCAATTGCTCTTTAAGCTGGATGATAAGGAGCTGCGGAATCAGTACGAGTCGACCAAGACACTGGTGGAACGGGCACGGCTTCAGCTAGAGCAAGCGCAACGGGATTATGACCGGGCAAAGAAACTGCGGGAGGCCGGTTTAATTGCTCAAGAGACATTCGATCAGGCGAAGACCTCCTATGAGCTGGCCAAGAT
>CAZBKV010000437.1:0-2409 GCA_964492575.1 uncultured Verrucomicrobiota bacterium
GGCCAGTGTATTACAAGAATACGATATCTATTTAAGGAGTCTTGCGATGAAGATTTTTAAAAAATTATTCCATCGGAGACGATTTACCCCGCTTGAGGAAAAGATTTTAAACGCTGTGGCTCAGGCGTTGCCACCGGAAGCGCGAGAGCGTTTTGAAGCACAAATAGCCGAAATCGTCCATGTTCAGCGTCTTGGAAGCAAAGAGATCGATTTGTATCCCGGCAAACACGGAATGCCAAAAGAGTTGTTGTTTCCACGTGGACCAGAAGAAAAACTGCTTGCCCTGGTCCATATTCGTGTTCCTGAGCGGCAAGAAAAGGTGAGAGCTGAAGTATGGGTTGTAGGGAGAAGGATATTTTCCATTGAGCTAAATAAATCTATTCCAAAAGGTGCTGGAGAGGACGCTCAAGTTGAAAAAGTGGAGCTTATTTATAATCCTATGAAGCCTGAAGAAGCCGAAGCCCTTTCTGACCAAGAAAAACAGAAGCGAATTCTAGACAGGATTTATTCCAAACTCCCTGAAGAATATTTCGAGATTATTGGAAAGGAAAAAGAAATTACTGTGAATGACTGGAAGGTTTATGGAATAGAAAAGATTCGCAAAGCATGCTTGGATGATGCTAATTATTATATATTAGCGGAAAAGGAGGATCTGGGAGTGGTTGGAGTTAAGGAGGATGAATATACAGGAACTTTATATTTCCTGTGCTATGATGATAAGAAAGGTCAGAGAATCATTATTCCTCTCAAAGAATTCCTTGAATCTGAGTTTGATGGGTGGGATCTGGAGGGAAAGTATCTTGCCCAGGATTCGGAAGCATGAACAAAATATATGCTCAAATATAGAAGACAATGTAATGGATATGACATGTGCTTTGCTGGCCCAGAGGCCTCTTCCAACCCTTCCGTTTCTCCACCAAACTGTGGCTCGACTTCGGGCCGGTGTCCTACGGCAATGCCGGCGAGTATAACATGAGCTATGGCTTGTACTCCTAGAGCTTGCTCGAAAATTAGGAAAGGGCTTGGAGAAGATCCCTTTTTCGATTCTCTTTCCACGCTCTGACGAGCGTAGTTACAACGGGGTTCGAATCTCAGTTTCGCTTCGGAAGCCTATGTAGCTACCGTCGTGAGACGGTGGATCTTTCTCTTCACGCCGTTACGACATCGCTTCATCGCGTTTCTTTCTCCTAGCCAATTTCTTGGATGAGCTCTACCTTTATCGATAATTTCCTTTCTCCAGCCTAATCCGGATAAAATTATGCGATTTTTGCTTGGATTCCTTTTTCGCTGTGCTAGATTGGAAACGGCGCTGGAAAGTATCCAGCTTCCGACAAAAGGATGGAAAATCAAAATAAGGAGAAACAATGTTTTGCTATCAGTGTGAGCAGACCTATCGAGGGCAGGGGTGTACGGTTCGTTCGATCTGCGGGAAAGATGAGAAAACGGCGGACTTGCAAGATTTGCTGATTCATGCCGCTAAAGGGATTGCCCAATACAATTCTCGGGCCCGCCGATTGGGTGTCCAAGATCGTGCGATCGACCGATTTCTTTTGGAGGCTCTTTTTACGACGGTGACGAATGTGGATTTCGACCCGGAACGGGTAGCCGGGTTGATTCGTCAGGCGGCGGAACGGAAAGAACAGGCCAAGGCATTGTATGAAGAGGCTGCAAGGGTCCGAGGACTGACGCCGGAGACCTTACGAGGCCCGGCGACCTGGACTCCGGCGGCCGATCTGGATGGATTGGTCGATCAAGGGAAAGCGGTCTCGATCCTCTTACGAATGCAACAACAAGGACCGGATATTACCGGGCTTCAGGAATTGTTGTTATATGGGATGAAAGGAGCGGCTTCGTATGCGGATCATGCGGCGATTTTAGGGTATGAGTCGGATGAAATTTACAATTGGTTCAGTGAGGCTTTAACTTATTTAGCCGAAGGTCCCGCAGAGGCCGATCGTCTTTTTCAGGAATGTCTTCATTGCGGGGAGATGAATCTTAAGGTGATGGAACTTTTGGATCGGGCTCATACGACGACTTATGGTCATCCGGAACCGACGGAGGTTCGGATTGAGCCGGTGAAAGGCAAGGCGATTGTGGTTTCCGGTCATGATTTGAAGGATTTGGAAGAACTCCTGAAACAGACGGAAGGAAAAGGGATCAACGTCTATACCCATGGGGAGATGTTACCGGCCCATGGGTATCCGGGGTTGAGAAAATATAAGCATCTGGTCGGTAACTATGGGGGTGCGTGGCAAAGGCAACGGGATGAGTTTGATGCCTTTCCTGGGGCGATTTTGATGACGACCAATTGTATTCAAGAGCCGCGGCCGAGTTATAAAGATCGAATCTTTACCAGTGGATTGGTTGCTTGGCCGGGGGTGCGTCATATCCAGAATCGAGACTTTACCC
>CAZBKV010000438.1:0-2398 GCA_964492575.1 uncultured Verrucomicrobiota bacterium
GTTGTATAGTCCTCATGGGGGCTATACCTATGAAGTGGCAGCGGCTTGCAGTGGGATTCGGAGCCTTATGACGTTGCTGGCCCTTTCGATGATCTTTGCCGGTTTGTACTTTCGCAGTTGGTGGAAGCGGGTGCTAGTGGTAGGATTGGCTTTTCCGATCACGGTAATCACGAATGTGCTCCGGCTGGTAGTCATCATGTTGGCCGCTGAGACGTATGGAGAGAAAGTAGGAATGTTTGTGCATAATTGGTTTGGGTTTGTGACCTTTGCCTTAGCGCTGGTGGTTTTGTTTCAGGTAGAACGATGGCTGGGGGAAGAGAAGCCAGGCTTTGGAAGTAGGGGGTCAAAATGAATCGGCGACGATGGATCGTTGCGATTTTGTGTTTGGTAGTGATGGGGTCGGGGGTGGCTGCTTTGTTGCCCATTCGACAGAACCGGAAGTTAGGCCGGCCAGGGATCCAGGCGCAGCCGCTGGAGAATGGGCGCTGCAAGATCCTCTTGCCGGAAATCCCTGGTTTTACCTATCGAGAGGCGGAGCCGAGTAAACAAGAGCTTACCATGCTTCCCCAAGATACCAGTTTTGGGAAGCGGTTTTACCGTGCGCCGGATGGGTTTGAAGTGTTTGTGAACGTGGTGCTCATGGGCACAGATCGGACGAGTATTCACAAACCCGAATTTTGTTTGACGAGCCAAGGGTGGCGGATCTTGAAAGAGCAAACGATTTCTATCCCAATTTCTAAGCCGCAACCTTATACTCTAAAGGCACGGCTTTTTACCACCGCAAAAGAGGTCAAATTGCCGAGCGGGGAGGTTCGGCCGGTCCGCGGTCTTTATCTATTTTGGTTTGTCGCCGATGGACGTCTGGCGACCGGGCACTTTGAACGAATCGGTTGGATGGTATGGGATCTGTTGCGGACCGGTGCAATGCCTCGGTGGGCTTACATTGCCTGTTTTGCCACTTGTTATCCAGGAAAGGAGGATTTGACGCTGGCGCGAATGAAGAAATTTGTTGCAGAATTGGCCCCAAGGTTGCAGACCTTTTGGCCTGCTTTAGGAAAGGGGGACACAAACGGCTAAAAGAGCGGGACAGATTGGCACGGTTTTGGGGTAAGGAAATGCGTACTTTATGTTAGCTCGGGAGCGAGAATTTTATCGCCGCTTGCATCAATTGGTCGATGGAATCCTGTTGGGAGTCAGCTTTTTCCTGGCTCACCTGGTACGCTCGCACTGGAAGATCGAGGTCTTTGGCGGCACGGCAGAAATCCTCCCGTTTATGGAGCATTATGCATGGCTCCTCCTCTTTATCATCCCGCTTGGGCTATTTGTTTTGAAGGTTTATGGCTTTTACGATCGGCCTCTTCTGGCTTCCCGAAGAGAGACACTCTGGACCCTTTCCAAAGCTTGCTTTGCTTTAACGTTAGGATTGATCCTCCTCCTATGGTTATTCCGAGTCGGCCCCCGCATCGGACGATCTGTCATCCTCCTCTTCGGATTCATCAGCTTTTTCATCCTCTTGCTCAAAGAAGAGGCGGTTCGTTGGTATCGACGAAGCACCGGAATGCAACTCCAGCGCAATGTGATTCTGGTAGGATCCCCACAGGAAACCTCAGAACTCCGCCGGCAGATTGAATCTGCGAAAGATACGAACCTTCGAATAGTAGATGAGATTGATATCAATCGGGATTCCCCCGAACGACTGGTTCAATCGATGCATAAGCATGCTGCCAATGCCGTAATTATAGCAGGGGAGCATACGTACTTTGGAAAGATCGAAGAGGCCATCGCCTTGTGTGAACGAGAGGGGGTAGAGGCTTGGGTCACGGTGGATTTCTTCCGAACGCGGATTGCCCAAGCACGGACCGACCAGCTCTACGGTCGGCCAATGCTGGTCTTTCGCAGCGTGCCGGATACCTCCTGGCCGGTGGTCATCAAGCGAGTCATTGATGTGGTTGGGGCGGCTGTATTATTAGTGATCTTTGCGATTCCGATGGCCTTAGTGGCGATAGCAGTCAAACTCTCTTCGCCCGGACCCGTTCTTTTTAAACAGAAACGGGCTGGGCTGAATGGACGGCCATTTACGCTACTGAAATTCCGATCGATGTATGTCGATGCGGAGAAACGGCGGAAGGAGCTAGAGAAATTTAACGAAATCAAGGGGCCAGCCTTTAAGTTAACGAATGATCCTCGAGTCACACCGGTAGGACGTTTCCTACGACGTTACAGTCTTGATGAGTTACCACAGCTGATCAATGTCTTACGAGGAGAAATGAGCTTAGTAGGGCCGCGTCCTCTTCCATTGGACGAGGTGGCCCGATTTGATAACCCTGGGTACCGACGTCGGCTGAGCATGAAACCGGGGCTGACTTGTCTGTGGCAGATTAGCGGACGGAGTAACATA
>CAZBKV010000439.1:0-2395 GCA_964492575.1 uncultured Verrucomicrobiota bacterium
CTATAAGTATGCGGGAGACTTACAGATGATAAATGGCTTTTATTTGTTATATCTTCTGCAATAAGAGAACGGTTAGGTGAGGGATAAAAGGAGAGAAAACTTTTGTTAGCAGACATTGAGAGGTTATGGAAATGCAGACCATACAACCAGATTTAGCTTTAATCGGCACTGGTTATTGGGGGAAAAACCTGGCTCGGAATTTCCGGGATCTTGGGGTGCTTCATACCCTTTGCGATCAAAATCCTGCGGCCCTGGAGCGCTTCCAGGAAGGATACGAATCGGTTCGGAAGATCACCGATCCTCAGCAGATCTGGTCCGATCCTTCCATTCAAAAAGTGGCGATTGCCACTCCGGCAGCGACCCATTACGCCCTTGTCAAAACAGCCTTAGAGGCCGGGAAAGATGTCTTTGTAGAAAAACCCCTCTGCTTGCATGTGGAGGAAGCCGAAGAATTGGTCGGTCTGGCCGAACGAACGGGTCGAATCCTCATGGTCGGCCATTTGCTCCAGTACCATCCCTGTGTGCGGAAGCTGCAACAGATGGTGGAACAGGGCGTACTGGGACGGCTCTATTACATCACCTCCAACCGTCTGAACCTGGGGAAATTCCGTCGGGAAGAAAATGCCCTGTGGAGTTTTGCCCCGCATGATCTATCGGTGATCCTTTCCCTGGTAGGGGGTCAAGTTCCGGACGAGGTGGTTTGTGTGGGGGCCGGGTATTTAACAGATGGGATTGCGGATACGACCCTCACGGCCATGCGGTTTGACACGGGGGTTCGAGCCCACGTGTATGTAAGCTGGCTGAACCCGTTTAAGGAACAGAAACTGACCGTAGTAGGATCCCTTGGAATGGCCGTGTTTGACGACACCCAGCCATGGCCTCAGAAGCTGGTCCTCTATCGGGACTACCTGACCTGGCGGGGCGGGCAGATTCCTGAGCCTAACCGCAATACCGGTCGGCCGGTCGAGGTGGAAGAGGCGGAGCCTCTTCGGCTCGAATGCGCTCATTTTTTAGAATGCTGTCAATTGCGGCGGAAGCCCCGCACCGATGGGGCTGAAGGGCTTCGGGTCTTGCAAGTCTTACAGATGGCTCAATGGAGCCTCAACCGAGGCGGCCAACGAGTCGACCCGAAACTCTTAGAAGAAAAAACCATCTCTGCTTCCTCTACGGCTCCTTTCGTTCATCCGACCGCGGTCGTCGACAAGGGCGCCCAGATTGGGGAAGGAACCAAGATCTGGCATTTTAGCCACGTGAGTGCAGGGGCGCGGATCGGAAAGAATTGTGTTGTCGGCCAGAATGTGTTTATCGCTCCGGACGTCGCCATCGGCAACCATGTGAAGATCCAAAACAACGTTTCCGTATACACCGGATGTGTGATTGAGGATGAAGTCTTTCTGGGGCCTTCCTGTGTGTTGACGAATGTGACCAATCCGCGTTCGGAGGTCAACCGACACCACTTGTACGAAACAACCCGGATTTGCCGGGGGGCGACCATTGGGGCCAACGCCACGATTGTTTGCGGGGTAACGGTCGGCCGCTATGCCTTTGTAGGAGCGGGTGCGGTGGTCACCAAGGATGTGCCGGATTACGGTTTGGTCGTTGGAAACCCGGCCCGGTTGGTCGGCTGGATGAGCCGGCATGGTCATCGACTCCGTCCCGGACCGGATGGTATCATGGTCTGCCCCGAGTCCGGCCTCCGTTACAAAGAAGTCGAGCCGGGGGTGGTCCGATGTTTGGATCTGGACGAGGAGGCTCCGCTTCCGCCGGAAATGCGACAAGGAACCCGGCCCTATGCCGAGTGGAAACAACGGTCCCGTTAGTCGTCCGCGTTAAGAATCCGTCTGTCAGTCTTTGCCATAAAGAAACTTTCCCGGGTTCAGTTATGGGAAAGTAAGGGAGCTGTGGTTGTTCTTCTTCTCACGGGTTTTCTTTTGTGTTAAGATTGCGGTAGCCCAAAGACTCACAAGCAAAGGAGGAAGAAGTCTGGCTATGAGAGAGGCGGCAAAACGGTGGGCTGTGTGGAGCTCGCGGATTCTCGGAGTAGGGTGCTTGGGACTTTGGAGTTTCTGGAGTTCTCTGGCCGGGCTGCCGGAAGGCTTCCGCTTTGCCTGGCCGTTGCCCCAGGGAAATACCCTGCAGGCCGTCTGGGCCGCCGGGGTGGACGACGTCTTTGTCGGCGGCGAAGGAGGAACGTTGATGCGATGGGACGGAACCCAGTGGCATCTCTACTCCATTCCTACTCAGAAATCTATCCTCGCCATCCACGGGACCGGACCGAACGATGTCTGGGCAGTAGGTGGAGATAGTTATGCCCCGGATCCGATGGATCGCGCGCTCATCCTCCATTTTGATGGGGAACAGTGGAGGGAGGCCTCGTCGCCACAATGGATTGGGG
>CAZBKV010000440.1:0-2389 GCA_964492575.1 uncultured Verrucomicrobiota bacterium
ACGCGCCGTAAAAATGAAACACGAAATTTCCTTGCGGCGGCTTGAGGACAAGCCGCCTTACCTGTCCCTGGGCATTCGAAAGAGAATTGAAAGGCAGGGCGCGCTGTCCTCCTTGCACCACTATCGGCAAAAGTAGACTGATATGGACCGGCAGTAAAAACAGCGATGTCAAGAGGAAGGGCCGGTTGGGATCTTTTGAAGTTTTAGGGTGCGTGGATTAGGATGAGAGGCAACATTGGAAGAAAAACCGGTAGGCTTTAAGGAACTTTTGGTGCCATGGCGAGTAGGCAGATTGGTAGGAGAACCTACCGAAGGGGCCGAAGCCCCTCGGTTTGTCGCGGATGAGGAAGGTCGATTGGTTCCAGATAAAGTCGTTGGTGAAACCCCGCCCGTGGAGCTTGGATTGGTGGAAAGAGAAGGGCTTAGATTCGTAGGCGAAGGGGGTGAGGTTTTGGATGCAGGCTGAGGGGATAACATTTGAGAAAGTTTCGGATAAAGGATCGCAAGAACCAGAGCCACCAGACCGCCGACAAAAGAGATCGTGATAAACGAAGGAGCCCACGGCCGCTCGCGACGGCCAAGGACGGTCTTCTTCCTTCGCGTTGGCAAAGGAATCTTCTGGACGCTCTCTTTTTTGCGCTCTCCTCGTCGGTTCTTCCGTTGGTCCGATTTTGAACGTTGTGGTTTCTTTTTCGACGACCCCATTATGGGTGCATCGTAGCCTTGGTTTCCACCAGGCCAAGCGGATTTTTGGAAAAAACCTCTCTTTCTTTGTGATAAAGCGGATTTGCGGCGCGTGTAACAATCAGAAGGCAGGCTTTGATCTTCATGGAAACGTTGAAAGAAAGGACATGGTTCTTGCCCGGTTCCGTGCTAGGTTAAAAGGACTATGCGGGAAGATTTATTAGGTTTTGAAGCAGTGGAACCAACGTATTGTGATTTGGAAATCGACACGTTAGGGGAACCCCAGTATCCCTCCCCCATGCGCGGAACACCATTTGTGCGGGAAGAGCAGCGGATCTTGTTCCATTCGGACGAAAAAATCGTTCGGGAGTACTTCGAGCGGGGGGAACGCCCGCCGAGTTTTGAGCTGGCCGGTCCTCGGGAAAAGCTCTTTTTCAACCCTTCGGAAGTCCGGGCCGGGCTGGTGACCTGCGGCGGGCTCTGTCCTGGCTTGAACGATGTGATCCGAGCCATCGTCTTGAGCCTCCAGTTTCATTACCATGTGAAGGAAATTTGGGGATTCCGGTACGGATACGAAGGATTGGTTCCGGAACGAGGATTGCCTCCCATCCGTCTGGATGCGGAGGTGGTAGATCATATTGAGGATCTTGGGGGGACCATCCTCGGATCGTCTCGAGGACCGCAGGATGTGAAGCGGATGGTCGACACATTGCAAGAGATGGGAATCTCCATGCTTTTTACCATTGGAGGCGACGGCACGCAGCGCGGAGCCCACAAGATGGTAGAGGAGATTCGGCGTCGAGGGGCCAAGATTGCCATCGTGGGGGTGCCAAAGACGATCGACAATGATATTTCGTACATTCAGATGTCCTTTGGGTTTCAGACGGCGGTTTCCGAAGCGCAGGAAGCGGTTCGGGCGGCTCATACCGAGGCCAAAGGGGCCCGGAACGGAATCGGCCTGGTCAAACTGATGGGACGGGAATCCGGATTTATTGCGGCCCATGCGGCCTTGGCGGGCAGTCAAGTGAATTTCTGTCTGGTGCCGGAGGTCCCCTTTAAGCTGGAGAAATTCCTGGAAGCCCTGCGGGATCGACTCCAGCGTCGGGGTCATGCGGTGATTGTGGTTGCAGAAGGGGCCGGGCAGGATCTGATGGATGTCCCGGACGAGCGGGATGCTTCCGGAAACCGAAAATTAGGCGACATCGGGCTTTTCCTGCGGGATCAAATCCGAGCGTACTTTAAAAAGATCCAGATGCCGATCAGCCTCAAATACATCGATCCGAGCTATATGATCCGGAGTCGTCCGGCTAATGCCTTTGATTCGGCGTTCTGCCTGCAATTGGGGCATCATGCGGTTCATGCCGCAATGTCGGGACGGACGAACATGATCGTCGGATTCTGGCGCGGGGAATTTACCCATGTGCCAATCCCGATCGCCGTTCGGCAACGGAAGAAGATCAATCCCCAAGGGCGGTTATGGGCCAGTGTGGTCGCCTGTACCGGACAACCTCCCCTGGCATAGTCGTTTTTCCGCAGAGCTCATTCGAAACATCGCCGCGGGAGCTACGTTCTCAAGAGCGTGGAAAGATGGGAGGGACGGTCTCTGATCGGTTCGCGGCGGCTTGAGACAAGCCGTCCTATCTACCCCTAGGCGTTCGAAAGGGAATTTGAAAGGTAGGGCGCGCTGTCCCCAGCGCGCCGGGGG
>CAZBKV010000441.1:0-2385 GCA_964492575.1 uncultured Verrucomicrobiota bacterium
TCCGATCATTGGAACACTCGTTTCGGCATGCGCGAGTTTACGATTCGGGACGGCAGGTTCTACTTAAACGGAAGGCCGATCTATTTAAAGGCGGCGTTCTTCGAAGGTCTTTACCCGACCCGATTAGCCTATCCCGATAGCCGGGAGATGGTAGTGCGTGAGATCGCTTTGGCCAAAGCAGCTGGCTTCAACATGATTCGGCCATGGCGGAAGCCACCGGTCCCTATGTGGTTAGATATAGCGGATGAAATGGGCGTGATGACGGTCGGCACATTTGCCATTGAATGTATGGGATATCCGGTAGAGACTGCCCACCTTCCCAAGTGGGTGGAAAACGAGATTCGGGAGACAATCCTTCGGGATCGAAACCGGGCATGTGTGGTCCAGTGGGAGTTATTTAATGAGCTGAAACGACCGGTCTTAAAACGCTTGCTGCGATCAATGGCGTTGCTAGCACGCAGGCTGGATCCAACCCGGTTGATTGTGGACGAATCGGGTGGTTGGGCACAGGGAGCAAGAGCCTTTTTGCCTTATCAACGGGAGCCCATTCGGTTTAATGACATCCATTTTTATCCTGGCCAACATATAAATGATGAAGTTTATAAAAAACTGGTCTTTGCAGGCCGAAAAAGCGCAAAAGAAATGCGTCAACTTGGATTACGAGGTCCCCTACCCGGCCGGAACGTCGTGCCGGGTCGGATGACTTATTTTTCTGAACTGGGATATGGTAGCTTGCCAGATCTGGTAGATTGTAACGAGCGATTCGCCAAATACGGCAACCCGATTGCACCCCCAACAATCTATCACCAGCGGTTGGCCGAGCAACATCGCCGGGTGTTG
Source organism: uncultured Verrucomicrobiota bacterium (assembly GCA_964492575.1). Lineage (GTDB taxonomy): Bacteria > Verrucomicrobiota > Verrucomicrobiia > Limisphaerales > CAZBKV01 > CAZBKV01. Next base: position 841 of record CAZBKV010000441.1, read on the forward strand.
AAAGAAAGCGGGTTTAGCGCTTTGTATCCCGACCTGCGAAAGTTCTGCCTGGACCAACAGCGAATTCACGGCCGAGCCAATCAACGGATGATTGAGGCGGTGCGTTGTAATCCCCAAGTGGCCGGCTACTGCATTCACGCTTTAGTTGCCGGCGATTGGATTCTCGGCGCTGGGCTGCTCGATCTGTGGCGGAATCCGAAGAGCTACGCTTACGAAGGCACAAAAGCGGCAAACCAGCCGCGGATCGTGGTTGTTCGCGTCCGACCGCGAAATGTTTATGCGAAACGGGGAACGACAGTCGAGATTACAGGTGTGAATGAGCTGGAGGCGATTCGGGGACAACTAAAGGTGATGGTAATGGATGATACTGGTGCGATTGTGTGGGAGAAAAAGTTGGCCGTTCAACTCGGCTCTGGGATCACGCCGCTTTTGAAGGAAAAGCTAAAGACCGAACGGCTGCGGGGCACTTACGTAGTCCGAGCGGAGCTTAGCCGTGAGGACGGCGTTCTAGTCGCAAGCAATGAATTCCGCTTTGATGTGTTTGGACCGGAGCAACTCACCGTTCCAAAAGGCCGTATTGCAGTCCTCGACCCAACCCATGTCTTAAAGCCGTTTTTACGACGGATCGGTGTGCCATATGTCGAATATGGTAAGGCCATCGGGCCGAAGCTACCAGTGTTTGTAGCCCGCACGGTGGCCCATACGCCGGCTCAACGCCAGTTATTTAAAGATTTGGCTGAATTTATCCGAAAAGGGGGTACGGCCGTATATCTACAAGCTGGTGGTCCACAAGTGCCCTGGGGCCGTGGTGGTGAGGCATCCCCCTTGCTGCCTGTCCACGCCTGGTTGAAACGGGCTAGAGGTTATTGGACATGCATTCCCCATTTAGTGAAAGAGCATCCGATTTTTAAGGGCCTACCAACCGGTGGCATGATGGGACCGATTTACGAAAATGTCTGCGCGGATAGTACGCTGGTAGGGATCCAAGGTGAGGTCATCGTCTGCTCCATCGGGTTCGATTGGTTTCCGAACTACGACCGGAGCAAACGACATTATTACGGTCCTGGTGACGCTTGGTGGGGTGCGGATTTAGCCATTGTGCCGTTTGGTCGCGGCCGATGCATCCTATCGCGTCTGCGGCTGGTTGAAAACCTTGGCCGCGATCCTGTAGCAGACAAAATCTTGTTGAATCTAATCGCCTGGACGCATCAGCTGACACAGCGATGAATTTTAACATGCTATTTATACGGCCGCAGTTACCTTCGTTTCCGGCATCGCCCCTTGAACCACTACTTCCAGCCACAAGGTCCCTTCCCTAAATATCGAAGCGGATTGCCAGAACCAAAAGCCAGGGTAGAGCTCATCCGAAAAATCAGCTGGGCCGTTTGAAGGGAACGCTTTGGAAGAGAGAAAACATTGGATGAGAGGCACGATCGCAGCGGATGGGAGAATAGAGGAAAAGAATTTTTGCGGCGGCTTGAGGACAAGCCGCCCTACCTTGCCTTAGCATTCGAAAGCCATGTTGCGGTAGGATGCGTTTCCTCA
>CAZBKV010000442.1:0-2381 GCA_964492575.1 uncultured Verrucomicrobiota bacterium
ACCATAAATAGGAACCATGGCGCGCTGAGGATAGCGCGCCCTACCGTAATATGGCTTTCGAATGCGCAAGGAAAGGTAGGGCGGCTTGTCCTCAAGCCGCCGTAAAAATTCCTTTCTTCTACCCTCCCATCCTCTGCGACCATGCCCTTAATCCGACGTTTTTCTCCTCAAAAATCTCTCCTTCCAACGACCCAGCCAATTTTTCGAATGAGCTCTAGTGTACTAGAACCGGAAGAGTTGACTCACCCGGCGACCGAGAAGGAGCGTGGCCAAAAGAAGAGAAAGACCTAACACGATCATACCAACCACCCCCATGGCACAGGCCAGGCTGGGTGCATTGGGATCTACCCGTCCCAGCAGATCGTAAATCATCTTCGTAATCGGGAAGTACTGCTGGCGCATGGCAAGAATGAGACTGTCGCTCACTTCGAGCATCGCAAAGGCAAAGGTCAAGATCATTCCGGCCACCAGATTAACCCGAATCAACGGGAAGGTAATGCGTCGGAAAGTGGTAAACGGACCGGCCCCCAGGTTTGCGGAGGCTTCTTCGAGGACCTGGGGACTTTGCTGGAATCCGGCGACGGCGGCCCGAACCATGTACGGCAATCGCCGAACCGCATAAGCGACAATCAGGAGGAAAGTCGGATTGGTTCGTGGATTGATCCAGTCCACATCCACGTTGAATCCGGCCACGAAACCGAAGGCCAGAACCAGCCCTGGAATGGCAAGGGGGAGCATTGCCAAGGTGTCAAAAACGGAGGCCAGCCGGGTCCGACGCCGCGTCAACAACCAGGCAATCCCAATTCCCAAAATCCCATCCAAACACGCGCTCAGAGAGGCGTAGAAAAGACTGTTTTGAATACTTTGGCTGGCGCCTCCGGCTTGGAAAATTTCTTTATAGTGTCCGAAGGTCCATTGCGTTGGTCCAATGCTGAAAAACCAACGCTGACTGAGGCTGTGAAGAACCACGGCAAGATGGGGCAAAAGGGCGAGCAAAAGAAGCAGACCGCAACCGATCCAGATGAGAACAGCAAGCAGGGGGGAAGCCTCTTTTTCCAGGCCCTCGGTTGTGCCTCGGCTGAGGTTCTCCCAGGGGATGGAAGCAAAAAATCGACGGCTCAGGATGTAAAGAAGGGAAGTAATCCCTAACACGCACACCACCAGCGCATATCCCATCGGGTTCGTATTTAATTCGTGCAGAGAGTTGAAGATTTGGACGGCGACGACCCGCTCGTATCCAAAGACCAGAGGCGTTCCTAGATCTGTAAACGACCAAATCCAAATGATGCTGGCTCCGGCAAAGATTCCCGGTATGACCAGGGGAAGTGTAATCGTTCGGAAGACCCGCCAGGGACTGGCTCCGAGATTCAGGGCGGCATCGCGAAGGCTCGGATCGATGTTCGCCATCGCAGCGGACACGTTCAGATAAGCGATCGGGAAGAGCCCAAGGATCTGAATAAGAATGATCCCCCACGGTCCCATAAGGCTGAGCCAGGGGATAGGATGTTGCGGGGCAAGAAGGCCGAGTTTCATAAGAGCCAGATTCAGTATCCCAAATCGGCCGAGGATCTTCTGCATTCCAATCGCTCCGACAAAGGGAGGAAGAATCATAGGAAGCAAAAGCAAGGAACCCAAGATCGGTTTCCCGGGGAATCGGAGATGGGTCATGATGTAAGAGAGCGGCAGAGCAACCAGCAGGGTAAGGCGGGTAGTGACCGTAGCGATCAAGAAGCTGTGGAGGAAGTATGTGCGTTGAAGCGAATCGGAGGCAAGGAGGAGAAAGGAAGATCCGGTCCATCGGCCGGCCGCATCCACAAAGGCATGGCGCAGGACGTATCCGACAGGATAAATCAGGAAAAGGGCAAAGAACCCCAGCAGGACCGCCTGCCAGAGCCATGTGCCTACCCTCAAGGACCGAAACCGCATGGAATAGGAATAGACAGATTGTGGAAATTTGTCGATAGACACGGCGAAGGGAAAAGAACGATCCTCTAGTCCACGCGAAATCTCTTCTTCCGAACAAAAATCATCCAGGTCCACTTTGGGGAACGGACCTGGATGCAAAGACCTGCGCAGGCTTTATCCCTTACGCGTTGGCAGCTCGCTCGAGCTGGAGGGTGTATGTGGTTCGATTACAAAGTTCATCCGGGCCGTAATATTGGATGGGACCCGGATTGATGTAGTGATCTTCGACCACCCACTGATCGCGTTGGCTGGCAAATTCCTGGAACGGCCGACCTTTCAAGTCTACTAAAGCCTTTCGAATCACCGGCCGATCTTTGCCATGACGCCGTTCGATATTCATCATGGCCGTTAGGGGAACACCTCCGGCGATCCATTCTTCGGCCGGTGATTCGAAAGGCTTTAGTAGACTTGAAAGG
>CAZBKV010000443.1:0-2351 GCA_964492575.1 uncultured Verrucomicrobiota bacterium
GGGTGCGCCGCCTTTTTCCAGTCATAAGCCCGTACACCAAATTCAATCATAACTCATTGTTGTATGGACAACGCCGGACTTTCCGGAGATCTCCGGTCGCAATGCCTTTAATGTACTAATGCGTTATTATTCCCCACCTGCAGACACCACCTCGTTCGGGACAACGGTTGGATTTTACCTTTTTGATCCTTCTCCGGAAAAGATTGTTCAGCGGTATGGACAGATTACCCATGCATTTTTCTGGGTCATAGTGCGGGCGTGTGGGGACGTGCAGCCTTATCCGGCGTTTTGTCAGTGGTACTGGGATCCAGAGGATCATGTATGGCTTCCGAAAGTCTGTGGGACGGCGGATGTACGGGGTCCGAAGGTTCGGCATTACCTAATTTTTTAACTGTTTGCGTGAATATATCTACAGAAGGCGTTTATAACCGGGCAGACGAGATATTTTGCTTTTGATTCTTTTCTTTACAGCTTTTAGTAAGACGCCGTTCCTTATAGAAAGGCATGCGTTCCTGGGGACTAAATGATGGAGTATTTCCTTTCCTGACCCAGGGGTATGGCATGTTTCTTGATAGGCGTTGGGTTCGTGAAAGCAGTGCGGGAGATTCACAGGAAAAAGCGCAGAGAAATAGAAAACCTGCAACAAGGGGATTCAACATGAACAAGCCGATTCCATGGACGCGACTGATAGGGTATTTGGTGATTTATAAGCTGCTTTTTTGGAATATTGCGGTGTTTTCGCTTCCGGTGTTGCCGTTGAATCGGGATTCGTTTGAGTTGCATCTTTCGTATCCGTTGGAGGGGGAGCCGACGTTGGAGAGTCGTTTTGCGACCTGGGACGCCGCGCATTACCTGTACCTGGCCGAGTATGGCTACCATGCCAGGTCTCCTTCCTGCGCGTTTTACCCGCTGTGGCCGATGTTGATTCGAGGGGTGTGGAAGCTGGTGGGAGGTTCGCCGGTCGTTGTGGGATTAATCTTGGCCAATCTGTTGAGCATCGCCGGGTTAACGGTCTTTTACCGGTTTGCGGTAGAACGAATGGGACCGGAGGCGGCCTTGTGGAGTCTGATCGTCCTTTGTGCCTTTCCCGGTGCGATTTTCTTTTCCCTGATTTATACCGAGTCGTTGTATTTGCTGTTGTTGATGGGCTTTTTCTGGCTGGTGTACCGGCGGCGGTATGGATGGGCAGCGGTGGTAGGGTTCTTTTTGCCGTTGACGAAGGCGATGGGGATTTTTGTGACGGTTCCGACGGCGTATCTCTTGTGTCGGAGGAAGGAGCTGTTTCGGTTCGGTTGGGTGCTGGGGATAGTAGGACTGGGATATGTGACGTATTTTGGGTTGATCTGGGGCTGGACCGGATCGCCGTTCAGTGGGTTTACAGCACAGCGGGCGTATCCGAACCAGCCTTCGATCTGGAATTTGGTGAACCTGCCGTTGTTTCTCCAACGGGTGGTGCATGTGACGGGGGTGCATAATGTGACGGGGTCGCTCCTGGATCGATTGGTGTTTGGGGTGTGGCTGGCCACGCTGTGGCCGTTGTGGAAGTGGGATCGGACGTTGTTTTTGTATGCGGCGCTGGCGGGGTATATTCCGGCGGCAGCGACGGGATTTGTGTCGTATCAGCGGCAGGTGATGATGTGTTTCCCGATGTTTTGGATCTTGGGACGATGGATGGCGCGGGAAGAGAGTCGATGGTGGCGGTGGCATGGGGTGGGATTGCTGGCGATTGTGCAGTGGTGTTTTCTGGTTCGGTATTTAGCGTTTGATTGGACGGCGTAAGGGAAAGGAAGGGATTTGTGGCGGGAGAGGAAATCAGAGATTTCCCAAGCGGTAAGGCAGCTTGTCCTCAGACTGCCGCAATTTGTATTCATTTTGATGCGGCGCGATGGGGACATCGCGCCCTACCACAAATTGCCTTTTGGATGTCCATTGGTAAGGTAGGGCGGTTTGTCCTCAAACCGCCGCTGAAATAAATAAAAATCCACCTACTCTTTCGGCGCGCTGGGGACAACGTGCCCTACCTGAAAGAAGGATGCTAAAAGGAAAACCACAGAGACGCAGAGGACATAGAGAAGAAGCGAGGCGTGGTGAAGAGATTCGGTGTTGGGAAAGGAAGTGAGGCATGAAGGGGTTACTGGAACAATTTGGTCGGTTCTTGGTCGTAGGGACGGTGACGACGGAGTTGGATTTTGGGGTGTATAATTTGATGACGGGGTGGCTTCGGCGGAGTCGGGTGGTGGGCAGTCTGGTTTCGACGACGGTGGCGATGAGTTTTAGTTTTACGGTGAACTGGCTATGGGTGTTTCGGCCGGAGGGTGGAGCGGCGGTTTGGGAACGGGCGATTCGATTTT
>CAZBKV010000444.1:0-2342 GCA_964492575.1 uncultured Verrucomicrobiota bacterium
TTCCAAACCGAAAGAATATAGAAAAAAGCTTGAAGAAAATATTAAAAATATCATTGGATCAAGAACTGAATTCACTGCCAAGAAGATCACCGCCTACTTCAACCTCGATCTCTCCCTGCTCCGAAGCTTTGGTCTACCTGAGGAAGCGTATCAACTCCTCATCGTCCTCTCCCTTTTCAAAATCCGCCGCTTCCTCAACACTGGTCTCCGACTCCGCACGGCTTGTGATCTGGAGCCGATCGGTGACTTACGCGTGACTCGACCCGCTGGATTCTTGGTTCCCGATGAAACCAGCCTGCTTGAGGAATGCAAAAAGCTCATCCAGGCCTGCAAAGACAAAAGCCTCTTTGCCGATCCACCGGTGACCACCGTAACTTGGAAGAAATAACCTAAAACCTAGAACGTCGACCATGATCGCCATCGGCATACGTTTTCCATTCGGCCGTTACCACGCCACGCCATGGGGCCACCATGTCAACGAAGGCCTCCCCGAATGGCCACCGTCCCATGGCGCCTGCTCCGATCTCTCGTCGCTACATGGAAACGGAAAGCCCCCACCTTGCCCGAAAATGCCGTCCGGGAGCTCTTTACCCAGATCCTTTCTCCACCGGAGTTCTATCTTCCACCCGCCACCACCGGCCACACCCGCCATTACATGCCATTTGGATTAGAAAAAAAGAAGGAAGTAGGACATGTTGAAAAGCGCATCCTCGTATTTGACACCTTCGTCACGCTTCCACCGAACCAAGAGCTCATCATCCTCTGGCCTGACGCCGAACTGACGCCGGACCAACGATCCACCCTCCAAACGCTGCTTCAGAATCTCACCTACTTCGGCCGATCCGAATCCTGGTGCGAGGCTCGGCTCTTAGACTCATCCGACGTGCAGCAAATCCAGTCCGTCAACAGCCACTTCCACGTCTACCCTCTCAACTGCGGGTATCCCAAAGAAGAAACCCATGAGCTGGTCCGCGTCCTCTGCCCCGATCCCCAAACCGCCCTCGGCAACGAATACGTCCAATCCAAAGACAAAAAATCCAAACGACCCTCCTACGACCCAGCCTGGAACCTCTGCATCGAAACCGCCCAACTCCATGCCGAACGCTGGTCCGATCCACCCGGCTCTTGCTGGGTCACTTACGTCCGTCCTCTTGCTTGTCTGGAATCCCCACCTTCTCAACCCAAACCCCGGCCTATGAAAACACCTGAAATCCATGTCGTTCGATACGCGCTCGACTCCAACATCCTCCCGTTGGTCACCGAGACCCTTCCTATCGCCGAGCTCATCCGCATCACCCTGATGGGGATCTACGGTCGGCGTTTCCCAGAGCCGAATGGCGAGAAAGGACGATCCCCGATCTTCTCCGGGAAAGACGAAAACGGTCAGCCCCTCCGCCATGATCACAAACACGCCTACTACCTCCTCACCGACGAGGACGGGGACGGGCGGCTCGACCACCTCACCATCGTCGCCGAAGACGGTTTCGGTTCCAAAGAACTCACCGTCCTGGACCAACTCCGCCGGCTGAAACGAAGCGAAGACCTGCCGGAACTCCGATTCCTCCTCCTGGGTATGGGCAACCTCAAAGAGTTCCAACCCTTCCCCATCCGGCCGGCAGCAACCTGGGTCTCTGCCACGCCGTTCCTCGTGACCCGCTATCCCAAAAAATACGGTCAAAAACGCGATCCCAAAGAGCTACTCGAAAATCCCCACGCCTTCATCCTCCACAACCTCCGGGAAGAACTCCAGCGCTGGCTTCAGCGCCGCGGTCATTCCTTTTCCGTGGAACAAGTGCGAATCCGGCCCCTTTACGACCCGCCCGGTGTCTTCCGAATCCAACCCCATCTCTGGGAACCCAGCGCCACCGGGCCAAGACTCCGTCCCATCCAGTTCCAACGCTTCCGAACCCGGAAACCAAACGACGACGGCGACCGTCGCCTCGCCGGCGCCTTTGAGCTCCTCTTCCCGAAGCCGGTTCCAGGTCCCCTTTGCCTCGGCCATTCCGCTCACTTCGGCCTCGGCCTCTTCCTTCCAGCCCAGAAAACCCAAAACCCAAAGGAGACCCCATCATGACAGAACCTCGTTCCACTTCTCCATCCAACGAGCCAAGCTCTCGAAGGCCCACTCCAGAAGCACAATCCGAGGAGCCTCAGCCCAACCCTCGTTTCACAGAATCTCGCTTTGCCAAGTCACCCTCTCGCCTGCCGGAGACTCCTCCATCCCCCGAGCCACGAGCCTCCTTTCCCGAATCCCTCCATGGCAAAATCACCCTCCGGCTCGAATCTCCATCCGAACCTTCTCCAGCACCGTCTGCCGGCCAACCTTCTGAGACCCCGAAGGC
>CAZBKV010000445.1:0-1107 GCA_964492575.1 uncultured Verrucomicrobiota bacterium
GCTGAAACGACGATCGACCTAGACGACCAACGGGCCCGCATCGCTACTTTCAGTCTCCAAATCACCCGAAACCAAGCCCCGCTTCTTTCTATGTCCCTGGACCGAGCAATGAATCTTTTCTGGAACCTGGAACACCGACTCCGGGCCACTGAGGCTGCCGCCCGAGGGGAAGCCATTCAATTAGACTCGATTCTACACTTTAGTCTTACCAATCTGAACCTTGCCGAATGGACCGGGTTCCTCGGTCCCAAGGCCCCAAAAGGAATTGTCAGTGCCTGGGGAAGCCTCACGAATACCCTCCTTGGCACCAAGATCCAAATCGGCCTGAAACATCAAATCCATCATTTCAGCCTGAAAACCGACAATCTGGATTTAGAAAATTTGAATCTTCAGGGGGATCTGTACGGATCTTTGGATAATCTACGCCTTATCTTGCTTAACCGAATCGACCTCCAAGGCCAAATGCAAGGAACCAATCTGTTCGATTTTCAAGGGAGTCTGACCTACGACCTCGCCTCTCATGATACCCAACTTCAGCTGGATGCCCGGATTCCGATTCCCCCGGCCCTGCAGCTCGTCCCCTTCCAGCAAATCCGTGCCCAAAGCGGAACCCTGCGTGTCCGCGGCCTGCTCGCCTATGAATCAGTCCAACAAAGTGCGGATTTGACGCTTACCCTGGATCAATTTACAGGGGCCATCGGCGATCTCACCTTCCACAACTACTCTGCCGAATTGGGCCTCTCCGGAGACTTAAGCGAAGAATTATTGAACCTTCGAAAACTTAGCTTCTCTTCCACACAAATCGGTGCCCGTGGCGGATTCGATCTGGCCGGTCAATACCATCGAAAGTCCCAGCACGGAAAATTCACCTATAATTTTGCCGGGTTGAATGCCCTTTCTCTCCGACCTTTCATCCAGAAATATCTAGCCCCTTACCGATTCCAATCCCTAAACATCAACGGCAATGGTACAATCGAAACCTTCGGAACCAACCAACTCTCCCTCAACGGAACCCTAGAACTGGCCGACCTCCTCATCACCCATCCGAAAATGACCAATCGCTTTTCCCCCATGACCTTTAAATCCCGACTGAATATTCAATACGAC
>CAZBKV010000445.1:1117-2337 GCA_964492575.1 uncultured Verrucomicrobiota bacterium
CCCTTCCCACCAACAATGTCACGATCCTCCAGCTTCCCCCTACCCCCCGTGCAGCAAACCGCATCCTGTTAACCGGCCAAATCGATCTTTCCCCCACCAACCCGGCCCCTTCTAAACTCCAAATCACAAGCTCAGTTCTCGACTTAACCAGCCTGTTTGATTACTTCACGGCTCTGTCTCAATACGCCGAAAAAACCCCTTCAACTCCCTCACCACAACCTTCTTCCCCAACCTCTTTGACTCTCCCTATCCAGGAGTTTACCGCAGATTGGAACATCAAACGAATCCTCCTCCGTGCATTAGACCTCCTCAACTGTCAAGGCCAGGCCCGCCTCTCAGGGACCAAGGTCATCATCGATCCCTGCCGGATGCTGGTCAACGGAGGCCCCGTCAATCTTACCGCCACCTTTGATCTCCGGCAACCTACCCAAACCCTTCAGCTTACCTGCTCTGCGGATAGCGTCCCCCTTGACCCTATCCTTGTCTCCTTCCTTCAACAGCCCAAGGGACAATTCCGCGGTCTTATCACTACCCACGCCAAACTTCAAACCGCCAAAGGAACCCAACCTTTCCCCCAAAATCTTTCCGGTTCTGGAGACTTGGTCTTGACCAATCTGCAATGCAAAATCATGCCCACCTGGGCCCAAGAAATCCTCCTCCCCTTGGCTACAGCCTTACAAATTCCCGAGCTTGCGCAATCTACCCCTCAATTTGTCGGAACTACCTTTGCTGCTCAAAACGGCACCCTGCAAATCCAAGACGCCACCGTGCTCAGCCCCCTCTTTGTCTTGGAAACCTCCGGGACCATTCAACTGAGCCCTACCCTCGAGAATTCTTCCCTCAAACTTCCTCTCCGCTTTGCCCTTGCTTCGAATTTAGTACACCGCATCGGGTTAAAAAAAATCCAGCCGGCTCGATTTGCCGGATACGTTCAGCTGCCAGAGCTGCTAACCCTGGAAGGGACCTTTAAAAAACCGAAAAGCAAGCTCAACGAATCGGCCCTTGCTGAGTTGGCCCTTCAAAACTTCGTCCCCAACAAACTTCCCTCCGAAGCCCAACAAGCCCTGGGCATCCTCCAGGACGTTCTCAAGAAACCGAAAAAGACCCCTTCCCCAAACCCAACCAATCAAACCTCAAAGTCCCAACTTCCTTCCCTTCCCAACCTCATCCCCAAGCTTTTTCAGTAAGGGGAGGAAGTCATGTTCTCTGTGGCGTTCTTC
>CAZBKV010000446.1:0-2335 GCA_964492575.1 uncultured Verrucomicrobiota bacterium
GGGGGTAAGCTTGACTAGGTCTTCTTCCAGCGGCGGGGGTTTTTTGTTGGACAGACATCTAACGCGCACGTCGTCGAACCAAGCGACTCCTCGATTTCGGAGGCCTAGCACAACGCGCAGCGCGCAGGTCTTCTGCCCCGTGGTGAGCCGAAATGTAAATGTTTTCCACGGACCGCGATAGCCCCGAGAGAGGTAATGGTCGTATTTTTTCTGATATCCCCCTCCGCGTACTTCCTCGAGTACTTCAAAGATCGGAATCCCCGACTCAGCCTTGATACGTAGGGTCAATTCGTAGGGGGTTGCGCGCCAGACTCGCACCCGTTGCATCACGCTGACGCGTCCCCTTTCGGAGGTGTTTACAAGTTTCAACGCGCCGTCGGAGATAGTGGCTCGTCCTTTCCCCGTAGCGTCGGTGAAAAATCGCCAGTTCCGAGGCGCACCCACCACGTCGGCTTCATCGAACGTGCCGTTGCTTAGTAAATTGCCGCTATCTGTGGCCGCCGTGTCGAGAACGCAAAAAGTCAAGATAGATAGCCAAACAGAACATAAAACTCGCATCATGTTCAACCGCTCCTTTGTTGTCAAAGTGATTACGGAATGCCGAGTCTGCAACGATATTCTCCCAAGATGTCCGCTGTGCGGCTCGTATCAATACACGTTGCGTCTCCTTTTAAGGTCAGGAAATGGACCGATGCCTTCCCCATTTTTTCCGGACAAGCTCTAGGATTTGAAAAGAGAAGGAGGAGAATCCTTAACGCCGTTTATGAGGGGAAGGCACGGGCCAGCGGACTCCGTGCACCCGCATGCGGATCCGGTAAAGGCTCTTGCTTGCAGTGATGTAAAGATAATCAAACTGGGGTCCCCCAAAGCAGACATTCGCCGTCCACCGTTCCGGAACCGCAATGTGTTGAAGAAGTTTGCCGGAGGGGCTGAAGATGAACACTCCACGTCCGGTTAAGTAAACGTTTCCCTCATTGTCGATGGTCATTCCATCTGATCCCATTCGGCAGAAAAGGCGCTTATGCGTTAAGGTTCCATCCGGCTGAATCTCGTAGGCATAGGTCCGCCCTGCCCCAATGTCGGCAATGTAAAGTGTCTTTCCGTCCGGAGTACCAATGATCCCATTCGGTTTTTTCAGATCGGTTGCTACCCGAATGAGTCGCTTTCGATCCGGGCTCAGAAAATAGACATACTCTCCTTCCTGCTCCATCGGCCCCCGCTTCCAATAAGGACGTCGATAGTACGGATCGGTGAAGTAAACCCCATTGTCCGGACGGACCCATAAATCGTTCGGCCCATTCAGCAGCTTGCCTTGATACGAATCGACCAAAACGCGAGGTCGGCGGGAAAGAGGGATCAACCAAAGTTGATTCTTTTCATCCGCACAGGCCAGGAGGTTCCCCTCTCGGTCGAAATACAGTCCATTGCTCCGGCCGCAGGGTTGAAGGAAGACTTCCAGTCGATCCTCCGTCGTCCAGACCAGGATTCGGTCGTTCGGCTGATCAGTGAAATAGACATTGCCCAGGGCATCGGCTGCGGGCCCTTCGGTAAACCGGCAGGTCGCAGTTAACCGCTCCAAGCGAGCTCCAGGGGCCGTAACCTCCGCAGCTTCCCCCCAACTGATAGAAAGACTGAGCATCAGGGCTGGAAGAAAGAGCCCGAACCGACACGGAAAAAAGAGTCTTTGATTCTCCCTCTTTTTCATGGCGATCTCCTTTTCTGTATCGAATTTCCTTTTGTCGCTGTTTCTCTCCACTCTAAACGCAGAAGGGCTCTAACTTCGAAGATGCTAACCGGAGAACTTTCGCCCTTCCTGCATTCGAGTGAAAAGATTCGTCTCTTTCTTATCAAATCGTCGGGGAAGAAGAAAACCATAGATTTTCGGGTTCCAGGATCATCGTCTTCGGTTGTACGTATCCTGACAATACTTCTCTTCGCGAAGCCGGTGGGCGAGTTCCAGCAAAGAAGTCGTTGGCCGAAAGCGTTTCCACCGAACTTGCCACCAGCTCGTTGCGATGGATTGGACCGCCTCGATCCATTCTTGTCGATCCACAGGGGGAGGCGGCTGGATGGATCCTTGGATTAAAAGTCCGGATCGGGTTCGTCGTTGGGCAGCGCCGCCGATTTTACGTCCTGCCAAAAGCAGATCATGCTGTTCGGCTCCCACAAAGCAACGACCCAGTCCTTCTGGATTGGCAACCGGAGCAAGCCGCACGCCAAACCCTACCCGCTGAAAGGCCGCAGCGAGCCACCGGTGAAGCCGAACGTAACTTTCCTTCGCTTTCAAGTGGTACCAGTCATGCTGGGGAGGGATGGCAACTGAATACGTCCAGTC
>CAZBKV010000447.1:0-2298 GCA_964492575.1 uncultured Verrucomicrobiota bacterium
CCCGCAAAAGCATGGAAGGAAAAATGGGAAGCCCGCCTCTGGCGGGACCGCTAAGAAATCAAAACACAAAATGGGAGGATTTCGTCTCTTGAAATAAGGCTAAGGAGCGGCTGACGAGGAAGGCTCGTCCTGGACTGCAGGAGCAGGTTTATTCAGCGGAAAGAAGCGGTAGACCTCGCCGCTCCGGCGACCGACACGAGCGGGCATTTCACCCTGGAAGACACCCAGATCTCGTCGGCGCCACAAGTCCCGGACCCGCTGTGGACCGTGGAGCCCTAAGTCGTGCCATTTAAGGGTCGTTTCAGCTGGAAACTCGCCTTGATTGAAAAGTCCGACAGCCCGAGAGCCGTCTGCCAGCGGCTTGATCAAGAGAAAGAGATTTTCGTCAATGCGATGAACTTTGCCGCAAAGGCCTAAGGGATCCTGGTCCACTTCGATCAGTTCTGGGTTGCAGAGGATATTGAGAGTGAACGGGTCCAGTTTGCTCATATCGCCGCTGTAGAAGAGCGGCGCCGCAAGAAGACACCAAAGGGAGAAGAAAGCATATTGCTCGTTAGGGCTGAGGGGGCACGGTCTCGGCAGTCCTGTCCGACGGGCATCGCCTACATAGCCGATCTGGATATAGTCCGGATCATTCCAGCCGCCCGGCCCATTCCATTTACCAATGGCGGCGTTGCGGAGAGCGACCTCGAATATCCTATTCAACTCGAAACCCAGATCTCCACCGGTCCGCCACGAGTTGCCGCCGACTTCACGACCCCATTCCCACACTTTCCCCATCCCGTACTGGCAGATGTTAAAAACGATGTCGCGCTTCGCTCGACGAAGAATTTGTCCCATCAGTCGGTAGGGACGTTTATAGTCCTCCAGGGTGGGCTTATGCTTCAACGTCCTCCCATAAGAGCACCAGTCATACTTAAGGAAGTCAAAGCCCCACTCAACGAAGCGGTCCACGTCCTGCTGCTCATGGCCGTAGCTTCCGGCGAATCCGGCGCAGGTGAACGGTCCGGGCGAAGTGTAGATGCCGGCTTTCAACCCCTTGGCATGGATGTAGGCGGTTAGACCCTTCATATCCGGAAAATGACCGTTAGGCAGGATGTTCCCTTGGGCGTCTCGGAGTGGACCTACCTGAAGGGGATCCTTAGAGTGAGGAGTACGCATCCAGCAATCGTCGATGCAGACGTATTGGTAGCCGACGTCTGCCATACCGCTTTCGACCATTGCGTCGGCTGCCTGACGGATAATGGCGTCCGTTACTCGTCGGTAATGAGCGTACCAGTGGTTCCAGCCCATCGGTGGCGTCAACGCCAGGGTATCGCCGCTGACGATCTTGAACGACTTGCTATCTTCACCATAAGCGTTTCTAGCGTGGAGGATCACAAGGTATTCCCCGCGAGGTGGCGCGGTCCCTTCCAGGATGCCACGTTCGAGATCCAGATGGATCGTCTCCGGCAGACCTTCCGCGGCAAACCGCATGGGGCGTTTCCCCGTAGTTGGAATCCGATACAGAAACGGACGTCCCGGGCGGCAGCCGTAGACCGAAGGTCCGTGGATTTCCGGTCTTTTCGGGAACGGCGGGGTGCGGATTTCCCGTGGCTCCTCCGGCCTAGGGATCGCCTCAGGCTTGCCTCCCTCGGTCAAGATTCGCGCTTCGGCCCAGTCGGCATGATCAAAGTGAATCCCGTCGCCTCCGTCCTCCACGATCAACGTCAGCAGCCGCACGCCCCGGATCGAAAGATCGACCGATTTTGCCCGTTGACCGGGCCGCATCACCCCCGAATCCCAAATCTTCTTACCATCGGCATAGACACGGAAGACAACCGAACCAGGCCTGCCTTTGACTGCGTCATCCACACCCGCCTTGGCTTGAAACCGAAGCACGTCCTTCGGGCAGCGAATCCAGAAGACGCTTCGAGCATGAGTCCCCACCCCTCGGGAAAACGTTTCCCCTGCAATCCGCAGCGGCGCCCCACTTACCGATCGATCCTTCCTGGCCTTCCCCCAGCCCTGCCGGACAAGACTAAGATCCAACTCGCTCAACCAGTTGGTGCAGATGGACCCACCCTGGGCGGCACAAAGTAAAGTGCCTGCCACCACACTTACAAAAACCTGCGCTTTCCTTGATATAAAAGCGACTTTGTTCATGGGAACCTCTCTTAGCAATCTGTGCCTCTTTATAGTCAGCGTATTCCCAATGACTACCTTCAGACAATAACGAAATTCTTGCCTCCATTGGGCCAGGAAATGCGAGATTGCCGGATATGACGGGAGCCAAAACACCGATGCTTCCGTTCAGCC
>CAZBKV010000448.1:0-2290 GCA_964492575.1 uncultured Verrucomicrobiota bacterium
TGCTTATTTTTTACCCCGAAGAAGGTTTGCTGTCCTGGCCCTCCTTCCGCAGGGTTTCTAGTAATTGTCGCACCTGCTGTTCCAGTTGTTTCCACCGTTTGATGAGATCCGGAAGATGCCGTATCGCAACTATCTGTCGTTTGGCTTGCGAAGCCGGACAGGCCGGGATCCCCAGCCAGATCTCACCGTCCGGAATCGAATTCATCACCCCAGCCTTTGCCGCAACCGTCACACGGTTGCCAATCCGTAAATGCCCGGCCAATCCAACCTGTCCCGCCAACGTGACGTAATCCCCCAATTGCGTACTTCCGGCAATCCCCACTTGGGAAACCAAAATGCAATGCCGACCTACCTTCACGTTATGTCCAATCTGAACTAGATTGTCGATCTTGGTCCCTTCACCAATGACCGTCGGCCCCATGGCACCCCGGTCGATCGTCACATTCGCCCCGATTTCCACATCGTCCCCGATCTGCACCGTACCGACTTGAGGAATCTTCACATGCCGACCTTCGTGCAACACATACCCGTATCCATCCGACCCGATGACGGCACCGGCATGGATCCGAACTCGATTCCCAATCTGGGCCCCAGGATAAATCGTCACTTGAGGAAACAACCGGCAATCCGCACCGATCCGGACTCCCTGGCCCACATAAACCCCGGCAAGAAGTACCGTCCGGGGACCGATCTCTGCCCCTGCCTCCACCACGCAGTGCGGTCCAATCCATACCGACTCATCCACCTTTGCTTCCGGCGAAACCACCGCTGTTGGATGACGTCCGCCCGGATACGACGGTTCCGGATAGAAAAGACCTAGGGCATGAGCCATCGCTACCCGCACATTCTGAACCAATAGCAGCGGTTTTTCGGTTTCTTCGTAGACGCGATCTGTGACCACCGCAGCCGCCGGGCTCTGAACGGCTCGACGAAAATAGGTCTTGTTCTCGGCAAACGTTAGGTCCGTCTCCTGAGCCGTCTCCGGTGGAGCCACCCCACGGATCAAGACTGTTTTTGATCCTTGGATCTCTCCGCCTAACTGTTTGGCCAATTCTTCCAGAGTCATTTCCATGAGAGCCCCAATCTTGCGTAAAACAGCCACTCCACACAACCTGGAACCTTTCCAAGGCCAAGTCCGTGTTTCTATAGCGACGGTTCCCTCCCGATTCGAAAGCTAAGCAAAGGAAATCCCCATCGTGGCTACGCTTCTTAGGGCGTGGAAGGGAATAGGAAAGAAATCCTCCCTAATGCCTTTTCCAATTTTCGGATAAGCCCTCAAGAAAGGGGCTGAGAAGGAATGAGTTGAGCTCGTCGTTTGGAGAGGAGATTCGCATTATAGGAAGGATGCTGAATTATTTGTGGCTAGGGATGATTGTGGTGGCTGTGGTGTTGGCCGGGATTCAGGGGAATCTGGACCGGCTGACGACCGAAGCGTTGCAGGCTGCTCAGGATTCGGTGTTGAAGATCGCCTTTCCGCTGTTGGGGTTGACGGTTTTTTGGTTGGGAATCATGCGGTTGGCGGAGCGGGCCGGATTGATTCAGGGGTTAGCACGGGTGGTGCGGCCTTTGATGCGGCGGCACCTCCCTGAGGTGCCGGAGGATCATCCGGCCATGGGCTCTATGGTGCTTAATTTTGCGGCCAATATGCTGGGATTGAACAATGCGGCCACACCATTGGGCCTTCGAGCGATGGAGGATTTGCAAAAGTTAAATCCTCATCCAAGGACGGCCACGAATGCGATGTGCATGTTTCTGGCTCTGAACACCAGTTCATTGCAGTTGATTCCGACCACGGCGATTAGTCTATTGGCCACAGCGGGGTCGAAGCAACCGACGGCGGTGGTTGGGACGGCGTTGTTGGCGACGACCATCTCGACGTTGGTGGGATTCGGGGCAGCGAGGTGGTTGCAGAATCTTCGATGGTTTCGGATGGATTCGGAAGGGACAGAACCGGAAGGTTCGATAAAAGGAGTGGGCAAGGCTTCGTTGCCAACGGCAGAGAGGGAACGGGAAGAGACAAGGGTAGGGTTTGATTCAGGATCGACTGTCGAGAAAACGGAACGGTCGACCTGGTGGTGGGAACGGTTTTTTGTGTGGGGGTATGTCATGTTGTTTGCTGGGATTGCTTTGCGACTATGGATTCGGGGGGTTCAGACGCAGGGGTTGAGTGTGCAGACGGTGATCGGGCCGATTTCCCAGGTTGCGGTGCCGTTTCTGATCGGGTGGATTGTGTTGTGGGCTGGGGTGCGTCGGGTCCGAGTGTATGAGGAGTTTGTGGAGGGGGCAAAGG
>CAZBKV010000449.1:0-2286 GCA_964492575.1 uncultured Verrucomicrobiota bacterium
GCCTTGGCCTGGCTGGATCCTCAACACGGCCGGCTGCAAGAATTCCTTCGCCTTCCTTCCGGCGGAGACACCAGCTATGCCGGTCTGGTCTGGCATGAGGGTTTGCTCTGGGTCAGTTACTATTCTTCTCACGAGGGCAAGGCTTCGATCTACCTTGCCCGCGTGCGGTTTCCGATTGTTTTAGGAGAAAAGGAAGAATAAGATTTTGACGTTGTAAGAGCGGGGTGTATACTATAAAACATGAGGTTTGGGTATGTAAGAAAGGGCCGGTTGTGGAAAAGTTGGATTTTTCTATATATCATTGTCTCGCTGAAGATACTCACTCTTTCACAGGATGCCTCCAGTCTTGTATTGGATATCTGTTGGGATGATCCGGATAATTTGCCTACTTCTTTTCAATTGCCAACGGTTCAATTTGAGAATGGTCGTGGGGTAGATTTAACTTCTGCAGGGCATGCAGGAATTGATTTGGATTTAGGAGTCCGTCCAGATGCACCCAAATTAAATCAAGCAATCACTGTAGAAGTTGTATTTCGGCTTCCTTTTTTGCCGTCGGGGAAACGTCCCTTGGTGTCCAGATGGCAGTGGAAAGGGATAAAGAACGGTCGTTCTTTTGAGCTAGGAATTTCAACTGGAGGAAGACCGTACTTTATAGTAAGCGAGACCGGTCTATACGATGAGAGTTGTCGTGAGGTATACGCTGAGCATGTTTTAAAACCAAATGTTCCTTATATCGTAACAGGGGTTTTTGAGCCGACAGGGAAGTTGGCGGTTTATATTAATGGGTATCTTAGTGGATGTGTGATAGATTCAATTCCATCGAAACTAGCCAACCCCGATGTACCGATTAAACTATGTGCACGTCCTGGAGATATTCCCACTCTGGCAGCTGTGGTACGGAGAGTAACGATTTGGGCCGAGCCTCTGTCAGATAATATTATATGGAAGCGGGCACGAGCTGTTGGATTGGATTTCAACCCAGGAGATCGTACTGTATATTTTGCTGAAGAAGTTTTAAGATCCCAGATTCAAGGAAATCAACATATCCAACAGATCACCCATCCCCCTGGGTATCACTTTTTTGGTTATTATGATAAAAGACAATTTGATCCTACTGGCAGATATGTTTTGGGGATGCGGGTGGATTTTGAAAACCGTCATCCAGGACCTGAAGATGTCGCCGAAATTGGAATGGTCGATCTCCAGTCGAGTAATCAGTGGATCCATTTAGGAGAGACAAGAGCTTGGTGCTGGCAACAAGGTTGTATGCTGGAATGGGTCCCCAATCATACAAATCTTGTGATTTGGAACGACCGAGAAGGGGATCGTTTTGTAGCTCGATTGTTTAATGTGGAAACCAAAGAAACGAAAACCCTTCCTATGGCCGTCTATGCTATAAGTCCTGATGGAAAGACCGCCTTTTGTATCAATATGGCCCGGATTGGAGATATCTGGCCTTCGTATGCGTATGTAGGAGTTCCCGATCCGGAAGCGGACATTTTGGCACCTGCGGATTCAGGTATATGGAAGATGGACCTGGAAACAGAGGAAACAGAGCTTCTGGTGTCAATTGCCGAAGTAGCGGATTTGCCTAGTCCTGGATACAGTAAGGAAGGTAAAAAGCACTACCTATTTAACATTCAATGCTCACCGGATGGAAAACGGATCTTATTTATCCATTGGGCGGGGTATGACAGCCGGTTATGCACGATTGGAGTAGATGGTTCCGGGCTCCGAGTCGTTGCACCCCATGGCGGCCATTATTACTGGTATGGATCCAATCAAATTATCTGTTATGGAAAAGGAGGGTATTGGCTCTATCCCGATGATGGAAGCCTTGAAGGAACATTACTTTGGTCGGCGAGTTACGGGCATGAGCATGTATTACCCTATCGAGACTGGATTCTTGCGGATACATACCGAATCGGTCCTCACGGCGAACAATATCTCTATCTTTTCCATGTCCCAACGGTAAGATTTGTTCCTGTTGCAGCGCTTCCGGTTCCTTCAAACTATCAAGGAGATTTTCGAGTCGATTTTCACCCTCGCATAAGTCCTGATGGTCGTTATGCATGTATCGATTCGGCTCATACTGGCCAAGGGCGACAAATGTATTTGGTTGATTTGAAACCATTTTTAAAAGTCCCTGATCCTGGAACCTTTGTTATTTCCATAGATAAAGATTTCGTAGGAAAAGTCCATACAGAAGGAAGTATGAAAATTCAAATGAAAGGTTCTGTAAGGCTTACGAAGTTGGAGGTTACTCTAAGGGGAAATTTGGGTTGG
>CAZBKV010000450.1:0-1326 GCA_964492575.1 uncultured Verrucomicrobiota bacterium
GGATTTTGATGATTCAGCCTGGGCCGAAGGGCAGCCTCTTTTCTACCACGAGAATTCCTCGCTTCCTTGGCCTAAACAAACTCCTCTGACGCTCGGCCAAATGACATATTACTTCCGCATTCGATTCCAGGCTCCCCAAGATCTCTCCCAGGCGAAACTTCGGCTCTGGACCGTGATCGACGATGGGGCCGTCTTTTATCTCAACGGTCATGAACTGTTCCGGCAACGAATGCCTTCCGGACCGGTCCAATATCAAACCGAAGCGACAGAAGATGTGGAGAATGCTAGCTTAGAAGGCCCGTTTGAATTGCCAATTGATCTTCTGATCCCAGGAGGAGAAAATGTGTTGGCTGTAGAAGTTCACCAGGAGGATTTAGATAGCAGCGACATTGTCTTTGGAGCCAAACTTGAATTGCTGGAAATACGGACAGATCTGGTTGAGGAACAGCTTGAGCTGATCGGACAACAGACCTCATGGAGATATAACCAGACCACCACGCCACCGAGCGATTGGATCCTTTCCCAGTTTGATGACAGCGCTTGGCCGGAAGGATTGCCCCTCTTTTATCATGAGGATTCCTCCTTACCCTGGCCGAAGCAGACCGAGTTAGATTTAGGCCGGATCACGTATTACTTCCGTACCCATTTCTCAGCCCCTACGGACTTATCTGGCGCCCGCCTTTTGCTCTGGACTGTGATTGACGATGGAGCCGTCTTCTACCTGAACGGTCAGGAAGTCTTCCGCATCGGCATGCCTTCCGGTTCGGTGACTGATCAGACGTTTGCCTCCCGAACCGTCGGAAATGCGCAAATCGAAGGTCCGTTTGAACTTCCGATGGACGCCCTACTTCCCGGCCAAGACAATGTTCTGGCCGCAGAGGTCCATCAGCATGGGGCTCACAGTAGTGACATCGTCTTTGGAGCAAGGTTGGTGTTGGACATTCTTCGAACCAACACGCCTTCCATCGCCCAGGTCGTCTTGAATGAGATTGCCGTCAGTCCAACGGATGTCGATTGGGACTGGATTGAGCTCTACAATGCCGGGACGCAACAGGCGGATCTCTCTGGATGTTCCCTGACGGATGATCCGAATCGACCTCGACGTTGGATCTTTCCGGAAGGGACGCAGTTAGCCCCAGGGGCTTTTCTCATCCTCCGATGCGATCCTACCCAGCCGGCCGATGAACAGAATACCGGATTCGGCCTGGCACGGGAGGGTGGAGCGGTTTACCTGTTTGATCGACCGGATCGCGGGGGTGGATTCCTCGACGGCGTCACCTACGGGATCCAACCCGCCCGAGGATATACCCTGGGACGGATTCCGGA
>CAZBKV010000450.1:1336-2284 GCA_964492575.1 uncultured Verrucomicrobiota bacterium
GGATGGGACCGGCACCTGGCGGCTGTGCCTGCCGACTCGGGGTCAGACCAATCAGGTCGCCTCGCTTGCCCCCATCACTGCCTTGCGAATCAACGAATGGATGGCCGCTCCTGTCTCCGGCTCGGATTGGGTCGAGCTGTTTAATGAGGCCTCCCAA
Source organism: uncultured Verrucomicrobiota bacterium (assembly GCA_964492575.1). Lineage (GTDB taxonomy): Bacteria > Verrucomicrobiota > Verrucomicrobiia > Limisphaerales > CAZBKV01 > CAZBKV01. The sequence continues at coordinate 1,494 of CAZBKV010000450.1, forward strand.
CCGGTGGAACTTTCCGGAATCGGGCTTTCGGATGATCCGTTGGATCCCATGCAGTATACCTTTCCGCCGCGTTCCTATATTGGGGCCGTGGAAGCGGCTTATGTGGTTTTGGCTGCGGACGGGGATCCAAAGGCCGGGATGGATCATCTTCCGTTCCGTCTCTCACGCCATGGGGACCAAATCGGCCTTTACACTCCGGACGGATACCGGCTCGACTTTGTAGCCTTTGGTCCTCAGTTTCCAGGTCAATCCCAGGGACGGTATCCGGACGGCGCCGAAACCATTCAAACCTTTGACCAACCTACGCCAGGAGCCAGCAACGGGGCCGTTGTCCCAACCGATCAGGATCACGACGGGATGCCGGATGCCTGGGAACGGGCCCACGGCTTGGATCCTCACGATCCGACCGATGCCCAGGTCGACTCGGACGGCGACGGCTTGGCCAATCTCCAGGAATACCAGGCCGGGACCGATCCCCAAGATCCGACCAGTCGACTCGGCTGGCAAAGCATCCGACTGAATCCCGAAGCCGGGACGGTTGTTCTCCGTTTTCTGGCAGCACCTGGCCGAAGCTACACCATCCTCTGGGCCGACCAAGTGGAAGGACCGTGGACGAAGCTGGTGGATGTCCCGCCTCAGGGTTGTGTCTGCCCGGTTGAGGTGGAAGATCCCAATCCGATCCAACAAAAAGCCCGCTTCTACCGCATCGTCACCCCTGCTTTGCCTTGAACCAGGAAGATGATAAAAATAGGCTTCCTTCAAATTTCTGCCCTCCAAAGGGACAATAAGGG
>CAZBKV010000451.1:0-2283 GCA_964492575.1 uncultured Verrucomicrobiota bacterium
CGAGTCGTCCTACCGGATAGACGCGTTTGGGGAATCCGAACAGAGCCAAGGTCTTTTGGCCGGGAACCTCTTCGGTAAATTGGGAGATCACCCCGTAGGGTTTGAAAAAGGCAAGGATCATAAGGGTCGCTCGCCGTGAGACGAAGTTGCCAGTCGTTTTTCTTTGGCCAACCGTTCCTTCTTTTTTGAAGTTTTTATAAGAGCAAGGGGTAGGGGTTTACCGTCAATGAAGGGCTTTTACGATGAGTTCGGCAAGGCGTTTGCGGGCAGTTTCGTAATCGGAAGGACGAGGATCCCATTCAAACCAGGACGGTGCCAAGGACTGGACGATTTTTTGGGCTTCGTTTGCCCGGCCGAGTTTTTCGAGGAGGGCAAGGTACTCATAGTCCTCAATCCCATCCCGTAAGGCTTTGAGCCGCAGGCTGGGAACAATTCCCTCATATCCGACCGGACGAGCCGGATAGACCAGGCTGCCTTCCCCCCAAAAGATGGGACCTTTCTTTCCGGAGGCTCGCGTACTTCGGCTGGAATAGAAGGGGGCTTCCAGCCACGGATCTTTGACTTGCTGCCAGTAACTCATGCCACCCCAATATAGCAGTCCACGGATACGGTACCGCCAGGCGATCCAGGCAGGGACACGGTAGTGAAGCAGCGGATAGTCGATATGCCACCATGGGGTGGGCTTCCCCTGGCAGAGAGCAGTATAAGTCCAGATGATTTCGCCCAGCGCCTGGCGTTTCGCAGCGGACTCTGGACGGAACAAGGAGAATAAAGGACACCAAATATCCACCGCACCGTACAAGTTCCCCCACGCGCTGTCCGCCCCTCCAAAGCCAGGAGCGGTCCAGGTCTGTTCTACGACCAGGACCTTAACCACCGATTGGGCTTCCCGAATGATTCGACCCCATTTTTGCACATAACGGTAGTCCTCCAACGTATTCGGCTCGTCTTTGAGGTAAGTATAAAAGAGCACCTGAGGTCGTTGGAGCTGCTGGGCTAGCTGGTTGAAAGCGGCAAGCCAAGCATAAAGCCGATCGCGTTGCGCCACCGGATCCTGAACCACGGTCGAAGGATGCGGCACCTGGATGGCATTCACGTGGTAGCGATCAATGAAATCTCGCAGGGCAGAGATCTGGGAGGGGGAAAAGCGGAATGTGCCGTCCGGCCGGGTCTTTGGGATGAGAAGCGTTCGGGATGGGGTTGCATTGATGTGATGTTCACTGACGAGCGTCGCGCATTGAGTCCGGATAGCGTCCCAATCAGTGGGTTCCGGCTCGATCCCTGCTTGGGCTCGTTTCCGATAGTAACTCCGCATCCGATCAGCTGGGGATCCCATGGCGGTCCGAAGGGTAAAGGTCTTGGGTAGCGTAAAGTCCCATACGGTCAGAGTGATCGGAACGTCGATAGGCTTTTGGTCCTTGGCGTGAACGCGACAGACTCCACGGTAAATCCCGGCGGGTGTATTGGGCGGAACATAGAGATCGATCCAAAACCCATGGGTCTGGTTCGGAGGCAAATCAAAAGGTTGGGCACGGAATCGTCCCTGGGTAAGGGGTTGCCCGGTAAGAGGATGTCGGGCGGGAATCAATGGATCCGGATACCATCCAGGGCGGAAAGAGCGATTCCGGTAAGTGCCTCGGGACAGATAAAACTGGTGCTCGCGATAGAGGCGGATGTGATTGGTGCTGATTTTGGCCCCGTGGGGGCCTCGCAGGTCTTGAAGCTCGATCCATATGTGAGGGATCGTTTTGTCCGAGCGCATGAGGATTTGGAATCCTTCCCATTCATTCCGGGCCGCCCAGAGCCGAACCGTTCGGCTTTTTCCGGGAGGGGCATCCCGGAGGATGTGTTCTGTAGTTGTGACCGTCCAGATGTTCCATCCCGACTGGGCGATCAGGGAACACGGAAATAACATACATAAAGAAATAATGAAAACCTTCGCTCGCATGGTTCCCTCCTTTCTTGTTTTATGTAAGGAAAATTCGGTTGGCATTCCTCATATTCTTGCCCTCAAAGGGCTGACAAGAAAGGAAAAAAGGTAGAGCGGCCTGTCCCTAGGCCGCCGCAAATCTTTTGTTTCCTCTTCCGGCGCGCTGAGGACAATGCGTCCTACCCGAAATTTCCCTTTCATAAGAGCAGTTCTTTGACAGATGCCATTCGGTTTTCGGGCTCCCGGTATCAGGCTTTTGTTTCCATAAACTTAGGACTAAAGTGGCCGGAGGAAAAGAAAAAGAAGCGGGAGGAACCAGAAAATGGAACAGCGGCAGGTAGATTTAAGAAGCG
>CAZBKV010000452.1:0-1359 GCA_964492575.1 uncultured Verrucomicrobiota bacterium
TTTCTCTGTATACCACTTTAAAATGGCATCCACGGTTGCGTTGATCACAGGATAGGCAATCGGAGAAGCGGTTAAAAGGGGATGAGTGCCAATTTGCAATGTATCTATTTCCATGTCGGTCATTCTATTTTGAACCATAACAGAAAGCATGTTGATTAATTCTCCTACGGAATCTCCCCCTAGGACTTGGGCGCCGAGGAGAAAATGGGAGTATCGGGAAAACAGGAGTTTGACTTTGACGGGTTTAGCGCCGGGGAGTTTCCCAGGATGCCGATCTACCGATTCATGGAAACCGATGACGTATTGGATACCCATGGCTTGAGCCTGTTTTTCCGTAAGGCCGGTTACCCCTAAGGCCAGATCTCCTACTTTTGTGGAAAACGTGCCTAAGGTCCCAGGGAACCCTTTGATGACTTTGATCTCAAACAAATTGGATCCGACGAGTCGTCCTTGGGCCATGGCTGTGGAGGCTAACATGACGGAAGTGTATTCCCCGGTAAACCAGTTCCTTTTGGCCGCACAATCTCCTACAGCAAAGATATCTCGAATAGAGGTTCGGAGGTATTCGTCTACGATAATCCCGTATTTTTCATGGTACTCCAGTCCGAGTTTTTGGGCTAAGTGGGTATTGGGTTTATATCCCACCGCGATCAGAATCAAGTCTGCCGGATAAGTTTGTCCATTTTCGAGTCGAACACCTTCGGCTTTTTTCTCGCCGTAGATTTCCTGAACGGCGGCTCCAGTCACTAATTGGATGCCGAGGCTTTGGATATGTTTTTCAAAGATTTCCGCGATGTCGGCGTCTATGGATAATGAAAGAACATAAGGAAGTCGTTCGATAATTACTACTTCCTTCCCGGCGCGATTCAATTCATCGGCAAATTCAATACCGATAAAACCAGCCCCTATAATTAATATTCTACGGGCTTCATGAACTTTTTGCTTTAGTTTTTCTAAATAATCGAGATCCTTCTTAACATAGAAGATTCCATCTTTCTCAATTCCTTGGATTGGAGGTACGATCGGAGTAGATCCTGTGGCTAGAACAAGTTTTTCGAATTGAACTTCTTCTCCGCTTTTTAAGACTAGAGTTTTTTCGTTTCGGTAATCTACGACTTCGTCTATGAAAAGATCGATCTGATTTTTCTGGAGCAAAGAGTCCGGAAGAACATTATCCGTAACTGAGCTTAAAGAATGCATTACGTAGGGGATTCCGCACGGAATCGGAGTCAGCGTTTCTTTTCGAATGATACAGATGGTTTTGGTTGGATAGGTATTGCGAGCTGACAAGGCGGTGGTGACCCCTGCGGGGCCGCCTCCAATGATGACTACGTCGTACTTTTTTGCCATATGCGACCC
>CAZBKV010000452.1:1369-2274 GCA_964492575.1 uncultured Verrucomicrobiota bacterium
CTTCTTTTAGAACTATTTTCAATTTGTAATCCAGAAACGGTAATGATGACTTTTAAGCCTTTTGGACGAGGGGGCTTTCGGTTTTGCCGAGGTCTTCAAAAAAGAGGCAACATTTCTTGCTCTTTCTTCCCCCTTCTCCCACTTTCAGAAAGCTAGGATCGAGAAAACAAGATGTCAATTTTAGAACCTTAAGAGGAGGTTGCTTCCCCCATACGCTTTTCTCCTTCTTTTTCTATTTCTTCGTGAAGGCGGCCCAAGATCAAGAAAAGAGAGGGAGAACAAGCGGGCTGTCTGAGGGAAAGGAAGGCAGGTAATGCTTTCAGAGATTGGGGAATAGGGTGTGATGTTCTTGTCGAGTTGAATGCGGAAGGGGTCTTTTTTCCGGAGTCTGCGGGGCAAACCCTTCCCTCTTTTTCCTCCTAGGATCCTTGGAGGGTAGGGAGTGGAACGATGTCTATTTGAAAGTGGGACTAATCATTATCGTTATCTTCCACGAAAGTTACGGCCCATTCTGGATACGGTTCTTTGGTGCCACGCATGGCGTGCCAGATGATTCGATTCAGGACATCTTCCGGGCAGGCATCGACGTGGTCGAAGTCAAGTTTCATGGAGACGAGGGCGTCTTTTCGCAGGATTGGATCCTTGATTTCGGAGACTGAAGGGTTGAGTTGGTCTAAGGGGATTCGATTCGGTACAGCGACGTAGGGAGTAAAGTCGGGCACATTGGTGAAGCAGTCGAACATTGGCGTGGCTGTGGCATCGAACTGATTCATCGGTGGCATTCCGAGGATCTGTTCGATGGTACGGAGGATGGAGGTGGTGTTGTACTGGGTGCTGACGGTGGTGTGACGTCGGGCCCAAGGGCTGATGACAAAGGCTACGGTTCGGTATCCACTGACGTGGTC
>CAZBKV010000453.1:0-2244 GCA_964492575.1 uncultured Verrucomicrobiota bacterium
CGGACGGTGATGGATGAGCGGGGGAAGGAGACGGGGCTAAAGGTCAAGGAGGTGTGGGTGGAGGGGGCGCGGTATGTGGTGTGCTGGAATGAGGAGGAAGCAGAGCAGGATCGGAAGAATCGGGAGGCGATTGTGGCGAGCTTGCAGGAGGCGTTACAAAAGGGGGACAAGGCATTGATCGGCAATGGAGGGTATCGGCGGTATGTGCGGGTGGTCGGAGGGAAGCGGTTTGAAATCGATGAAGAGAAGATCCGACAAGAGGCCCGTTATGATGGGAAGTGGATTTTACGGACAACGGCAAAGATGAAGGCGGAGGAAGCGGTGCTGCGGTATAAGGAGTTGTGGCGGGTGGAGCAAGTGTTTCGGAGTATGAAGTCGGTGTTGAAGACCCGGCCGATTTATCATCAAACCGATGCGGCGATTCGAGGGCATGTGTTTTGCAGTTTTCTGGCCCTGGTGTTGTTGAAGGAGCTACAAGATCGGATGGAGGAGCGGGGGTGGCGGTTGGAGTGGGAGCGGTTGAAGCAGGATTTGGATCGGCTGGTGCGGATGAGGGTGGTGCAGGAGGGGAAGGTGTTGGAGATACGGTTGGCTCCGGTGGGAGAGGCCCGCAAGGCGATTCAGGCGGTAGGGGTGGGACTGGGCCCGTCGCTGAGAATCCAGAACCTAGAAGAAGAGAAAGAAACAGCATAAAAAGCCCCTTCTTTCCTCTTTATGTAACGTTTTCTTTTGGCTCCGGCCAAAGGCTGTAGTGCCACAGCTTTGGAAAAAGGTGCCTAACCCCTTGATAGCCAATCAGTTACGATTTCCTACTGTTCAAGATGGGTTAAAGGAAATAGAGCTTGTCCGAAAAAGGGCATCCGTCCATCTTTCTTATCTCGGCGCGCCGGGGACAGCGCGTCCTTCCTTTCAAATTCCCTTTCGAATGTTCAGGAGCAAGCAGGGCGGCTTGTCCTCAAGCCGCCGTATGAAATTTCATTTTCCTTTTTCCCGGCGCGCTGGGGACAGCGCGCCCTACCTTCCAAATTCCCTTTCCTTCCAAATTCCCTTTCGAATGCTCAGGGGTAGGTAGGGCGGCCTGTCCCAGGCCGCCGCAAAAGATTGATTTCTCTTTTCCAGCGTGTTGGGGACAGCGCGCCCTACCTTGCAATTGCCTTTCGAACGTCCAGGGGGTCGGTAGGGCGGCTTGTCCTCAAGCCGCCGCTAAAATTCTTTTCCTTTTATCCTCCCATCCGCTGCGATCCTGCCTTTCATCCAATGTTTTCTATCCTCAAAAGCCTTGCCTTTAAACGACCCAGCCGATTTTTCGGATAAGCTCTATCGCTTCCATAACCTCTCGATCGCATGGGCCAGACGATCCCGATGGGCCTCAATCTGGCGAGGATCGTCCGTAAACTCCGTCATAGAACGTACGATTTCCGGGGGGACTTGAAGCAGGGCTTCGAAATGCTTTCGTTCCAAAGGGGTTAGCCGATTCGCCTTCTCACGCAGGAGCCGCCGAAGCAGGGCAAAATATTCATAGTCCTCAATCCCATCCCGAAGCATTTCCCAGCGGATCGAATCGACCGGACCGGAAAGGACCGGATGAGCCGGATGCGCATCGGCAGCCTCTTCCGGGGGATAAAGGAATCGACCATCCCCATTGCCCCAGGGGCGTTTTACCCCTTTCGGTGTGCCATAGCCGCTGGTCCAGCTCATCGGATCTTCATAGGGATTTTGAGGATGTTGGGGGTCGGGATAAGCCGCAGAGCTGGTCCAATAGGTGGTTTGCCAGATCAGGATTCCGTCCAGTTGATACTTCCAGGTTTGCCAGAGCCAAACGCGGAGTTCCGGACCGGGATGGTCAATAAACAGCCCACAGTACGGGGCCTTCGGCCCGGTACAGATGTACCACCAGAATTGTTCCCCGTATTTCCGTCGCTCGGCAGCAGCTTGCGGATCGAAGTTGGCCGTCAGAGGACACCAAAGATTCGGCCCACCGATCAGCTCCGGTTCGACCTGTTCGGTCAGCATCCGTCGGATCTTCGGAGCCGCTTCTTTGAGTTTTCGGAATCCGTTCATCACAAAGGCATAGTCCTTAGGAGCAGGCTCGTCGAACCAGTAGACATAGGCCTCGTCCAACCATCCTTTCTGTTCCAGGTGATCCTGCACCATTCGCCAGTAGGCCCGGAAAGCGGCGCGGTAGTGAGGCGTGTCTTCTGAATATCCCAGGAGGGAAGGGGGACGACGCGAATGGAACGTACC
>CAZBKV010000454.1:0-2236 GCA_964492575.1 uncultured Verrucomicrobiota bacterium
GCTCTCCAAAGGGCGGTTCGAAAAAGCAGGGCATCCTGTGATGTAGGATTCAGGCTTTCCCTATTGGTCGTTGTTACGGTAAGGGGAAAGAGCGAATAGATGGGCTTTTTGTGTCTTATGGATAGGGAGGCCGCGAATGGCAGCCGGGGTATTTGGGCTTTTGAAGGAATCGATGAGGTGAGAAGGGAAAGGGACGGTGAAGCCGAGGCTGCAAGTGGTTTTTCTGACGCACGAACCGTTCTGGCCGCCGAGTGGAGGGGGCTCGGTGGAGGCGGCGTTTTTGGTTCGGGAGCTCTTGCTGCGGGGGTATGAGGTTCATGTCTTTGCGCCGGGGGAGGCGGTTCCGCCGAAGTCGTTTTTCCCCCAGGAAGGTTGGCCGCGGTTTCGGTTTTCCCCTTTTCGAGCCTGGAAGGTCCATCGGTACAAGAGTGGCCGGTTGGTGCGGTATTTGTTTTATCCGGTGGCGTTGTATTGGCAGGTGGTCCGGGAATGGAAAGGGGGAAGGCCGGATGTGGTGTGGGTGCAACATGCGGTGGCAGCCCCGGCCGGAGCCTGGTTGAAACGGCGGTGGGGAAGTTGGTTTGTGTTGAATGAGTTGGATTTATTGACCGGGTATTTAGAGAGGTGGCCGTTGCGGCGGATTTTCCCCGGGGTAGTCGGGCTTTGGAAGCGATGGGAACTGCGAATGCCGGTTCGGTATGGGGTGGATGTGGTTTTGACGGTTTCGGATGCCTTGCGGGATCGGTTTCTCCGGATGGGCGTACCGGCAGATCGGGTGCGGGCGATTTATTATGGATACGATCGGAATCGGTTTCGGCCGGATCCGACGATTCCCCGACAGCGTGGGCTGGTCGTGATGCATGGGTCGTTTGATTATCATCATTTAGGATCCATTGCGACAGGGGCGGTGGAACAGGTTTTGGAACAGGTGCCGGAGAGTCGATTTCGGTTTATTGGAGTGATGACCCCATCGTTACGAAGACTTTTCCATCAGGTGGAACGACGAGGATGGAAGGATCGGGTCGAGATGTTGGGCTTTATGGATTACGAGCAAATCCCCCGAGTTTTGCAAGAGGCGGAGGTAGGGATTGTGCCCTATGAGGATTCGGAAGGGGCTCAGTGTGCCTTTGTGGCGAAGGTGGTGGAGTATTTGGGGTTGGGGATGCCGGTGGTGAGTACGGATTTAGAGGGAATCCGGCGGTTTTTCGCCGGGCGGACGCCGTTGATTCGATGGACGGCGATGAGCCCGCAGGCATTTGCCGAGGGTGTGGTCGAGTGGATTCGTCGAGCGGAGGCATTACGGCAGGAGGACCAGGGGCGGACCAGTCAGTGGGTGGGGCAGGAGCTGGATTGGTCGGCAGTTTGTCAGAGGGCGGTGGAGTTTATGGAAGAACGAATCGGGGTCGGAGGGAAGAAGAACGGATGAGCGAACGGGCGACATTTTTTCGGCAAAGTGGTTGGATGGTCTTTGCCACCACGCTGGGCGGGATATTCATGTGGCTGGTGCATGTGCCTGCGGCGCGTGGGATGAGCCCGGCGGAGTATGGGGTGTTTGTGACGCTGCTGCAGGTCATGAATTTGATGATGATTCCGGCCATGGGGTTGCAGATCATCTTTGCCCAACAGACTGCGGCGGCGGTGCAGCCGGAGCAGGAACAGGAACTGGCGGCTACGGTAAGGGAGGTGTTGTTGGGGGTATTTGTTTTGTGGGGTTTGATTGCAGGGATAGTTTGGGTGGAGCAGCAACGAATTTTGACGAACCTGAAGATTCCGCGGCCGGCGGCCTTGTGGCTGACGGTGGGGATTGGGTTGGCGATGTTGTGGTGGCCGGTTTTGCAGGGGGTGCTCCAAGGAAAGCAGAATTTTACCTGGTTGGGATTGCTTCAGATTGTGAATGGAGTGGCGCGGTTTAGTGGGGTGTTGGTGTTTGTGACGTGGCTGAGGTGGGGTGTGGTGGGGGCAATGACGGCGGCGTTTTTGGGGTTTTGGTTGTGTGTGGGGTTGGCGGTTTGGCAGACGGCGCCGGTGTTGCTTGGGCCGGGCCGGCCGGTTCGGTGGCGGGCTTGGCTGAGTCGGGCGATTCCGTTGAGTTTGGGGTTAGGAGCGACGCAGTTTATGATGGCGGCGGATCAGGTCGCGGTCCAGCGATGGTTTCCGGCAGAGGTCACGGGATTTTACGGGGCGGCCGGGATGATCGGTCGGGCATTGATTTTTTTCACGGTGCCGTTGGTGGCTG
>CAZBKV010000455.1:0-1086 GCA_964492575.1 uncultured Verrucomicrobiota bacterium
ATTTGCCTTGGTGTCGCTGCCCAGGGCTGGTGGTGGGAGACGATCCTTTTGGTTCTTTTTGCCCTGGTCTTGAGCGTGTTTGGTCTCCTGTGGTGGCGAAGCACGCAGCAGCTGAGGAAGGGATGGATCCGTTATGGGGTTCTTCTTGTGCTTTTTCTCTTCTTTGTCGGGGAAAGTGCGTTTTTGATTTCCTATGAACTTCGTGCGATCCATCGATGGAAGGCTTGCCGGGCAAGATGGGAGGCGCGGGGGATTTCGTTTCGGCGGGAAGATTACGTTCCGCCGGAAGTTCCGGACGAGCAGAACTTTGCCATGATCCCTTGCCTGGTCCGTTATTATGGACCTGAGAGAGCGGGTGCCTTAGAATCTGATTATCCTTCGATCAAAACTCTTCGTTCTTTAGAACGGAGCAGGACAGAGATTTGTGGAAGCCTTCGTCAACCCAACCCGAAAGAGATGGTCTTTCGTTTTCTTCGGTCATCGCAGGAGTCTTCTCAAACAGCGAACACCAACCTGATTTCTTCTTCGATCTCGTTTTTGAAAGCGGCCGAGCGGTTTTTGGAGATGACGAAAGATTTGGAGGAGCTGTTAGAAGAACTGTGGTCGGAACGGAACAGGCCGTTTGTACGTTTTCCTGTGAACTATGAATCGGAAGATCCCGCTGCGATTGAGCTTAGTCATTTAGGGATTGTTAGAAATATCACGATAGGCCTTACTGATAGAGCGTTGGTGGAGTTGGCGTTGGGGCAGTCGGAGCGGCCATTTCGAGTTGTAAGCCTTATTTTTAAGTTCGCAGAAGGGCTTCAGAAGGAGCCGTTTTTGATTTCGCATCTGGTTCGTTTGGCGGTCATTTCCAAAGCCGTAGGGGTGATTCATTCTGGCCTGGGGCAGGGAGTGTGGACAGAAGATCAGCTGGATCAGATCGAGCGCTGGCTGTCGCCACTCAATCTGGTCTGTGACTTTCAAAGGGCCATGGTGAGTGAAGTAGTAAATCTTTATATCGCTGAGATTGATTATATCCAAACTCATCGCAAACACTTTCAGAGGGCTTTCGGCGGCAAGGCGTATTGGTTGAATTATTACATC
>CAZBKV010000455.1:1096-2231 GCA_964492575.1 uncultured Verrucomicrobiota bacterium
GACAGAGGGAGTTAACATTTTCTTCACTTATTACTTTCCAACCATTGACTGCCGTCAAAAAAGAATTGATCCAAAGGCGGTGGATGCTGCCTCACAAAAGATCTCACAGCTTTTCGCAGTTGAGAAAGAAAGGATACTCGAATATCCTTTGACAGGGCTCATTAATGGATCTGTGATTACAAAATTGTTAGAAAATTCACTTTTGGCGCCTATAAGTGGGCCATTAATAAAGAGAGTCTTATATAATCAGACATTGGTAAATGAGGCGCGGGTGGCGATCGCTTTGGAGCGCTATCGTCGGAAGCACGGGCAATATCCTGCGGCTTTAAACGTTCTGGTTCCTGAGTTTCTGGATGCAGTGCCGAAGGATTGGATCGACGGGAACCCCTTGCGTTACAGACGGGTGGACGATCGATTCGTCCTTTACTCCATCGGCTGGAACGCTCAGGACGATGGCGGCCAGCCGGGGTGGAGGACAGTTGGATCGTCCGTGCATTTTGATTACGACAAGGGAGATTGGGTCTGGACGTATTGTTCGGATGGAGGAGATTGAATTGGCGAGGCCCGATCGTTCGAGGAAATGGGGATTCCCAAATTTTGCCTTTCTGAAAATTCTTTCATTGAAGGGGCGATTCTTTGACCGACGCTTTTCTCTTTCCCTCGATCGATCCTGGACTGGGCTGCGGGATCGGATCCTGGCAGAAGGGGCAAAGGCCTGGAAGAAAGGGATTGGAAGATCCGGTTCTTTTGGCGAAAATGGGCGTATGAGCAAAAGAATGGTCCGATCGGTTTTCGGTTTGTGGTTGTGCTTTGGTCTTGGTCTGACTGCGGTTTGGAAGCAAGCCCAGGCCCAGTCCGGTCCGATCCGGCCCCTGCCGAATGTGATCCTCTGCATGGCCGATGACCTGGGGTGGGCAGATACCGGTTTTCAGGGGAGCCGGATTGTCAAGACACCACACATGGATCGGATTGTGCGGCATGGGATTCGTTTTGCTCGTTGGTATTCGGGGGCACCGGTTTGTTCCCCGACGCGAGGAAGCTGTTTGACCGGACGGCACCCGTATCGGTATGGAATCTTTTTTGCCAACGTGGGGCATATGCGGCCTCAAGAGGTAACCCTGGCGGAAGCCCTGCG
>CAZBKV010000456.1:0-2230 GCA_964492575.1 uncultured Verrucomicrobiota bacterium
GAAGTAAGATTGTTTGGTAACGATTACTCGCTAAAGCTGATGATCTGACGCGACCGCTCCCGAATCTTCCGCTGCCGATCCACCCACTCCTTCGCCCCAGCCACCTTCTCCGCTAACAACTCCGGCAAAAATAGATGCGGAACCGGCGTCGACCACGCCAACGCCGCCGCCTCCTCCACGGCCCGATGCACGGCCGGAACATACTCCATCTCCGGCAACCGACAGATATACTGCTGTAGCAGCCGATTCTTTAACTCATCAAGCTGCTGCAACCGTAAAACCCGATTCACTACCCCAGGCCGCTCCGGCCAATGGAGTAGCCGATTCTCTCGCTCTCTGTTTTCATACCCCCTCTTTCGCATATCCCTTTCACTCCTTTTTTCATCAGACGACAAAGGCACCTCTCCCTCCCTTACAGAGCCATCTTTGGAACCGGGTAGAGAACGCTCTTGAAAGCGCATATCATCATTCACAAATCTGCGCGTAACAAAGCACGTGCGGCACCACAGTCAAGGGAGGATTTCAAAAAAATCGACAAATTTTCCCTCCCCCTTCACTCCTAGCTTGCAGAGATGAAAGTACCCCCTCACTCTTATTCTTATGTCGAGCAAACAAAGGCTCATAGGATGGATAGGTCTGGTCCTCCTGGTCAGTGGTTGTGTCACGACTCGAATTGTCAATTTAACCCCTTATCAAGTCTCCCGCTCTCCAGACGGTCTCTATCTCTTTGAGGCCCGTTGGAAAAGCAATCTGCGAACTATTATCCCCGACTCCATGAAAGCCTACGTGGTCATCGGAACGAACTTTTTTGCTATGCATCGGGTGCCTGGAACAACGGATCGATGGGAAGCTACTGTCCCTCTTTCTCCCACAAATCGATTTGTCCACTATTGGTACAAATTCACTTACCTTTACAAGGCGATCCCAGAACCCAAACCGGATAGCACTTGTACCCCTGCCTATACTCTTGAAATCCTTCCGAGCCCATGACCTCAACGTTATCGTCTGACCAGCCGCTACTGAGAAATCGCTGCCTCGGGGGAAGAAGACGATTCTTCTTGTTTCATGGACACAAATTGCAAAAACGGAGGAACCGGACATTCCAACGTATCCGCAATGGCTCGCAACAGCTCTGCCTCCCGTTCCTCCAACTGTCCATCCGCAGAAACCGTCCAGGCACACGCCTCCAACACCTGCTTCCGAAGCGGAAACGCCAGGGTCCGAAGCCGCTGGAGAGCCTGATCTACCTCCGGTAATCCGGCAGCAGAGGCCGGGAGCAGTGTCTCAGGATGTTCTGCGGCTTCTTTGCCCAATCGCGACCATCCAACAGCAAAAGCTTGCTGAGCTTCCTGCTCCGATGCCCCATCCAGGTAAGCCAAACAAGAAAGCAAAACGGCACAATCTCTCAGCAAAGGCCGCAGCGTATAATACTGAACAACCTGGCGACGCACCCTCCGAAAATGAGGCTCTAAATGCCGCTGGATGATTCGCAACAAGGCATATTCAAACAAATCAATGGACTCATCCGCCTCAATCACCCGATTCAACAGCGTCTCAAATTGCTCAAACTGAGCCGGACTTAAATTTCGTAATGCCGATATGGCAAGTCCTACCAATGGGAGTCGGGCAACCGGTCGAATGAGTTTTACAGGCATTAGCAAACGCTGAACCTCTTTCAAAAGACCCTTCGGCCCATCCCGTAGGAAATCCTCTGGACGCAGCGAGCTCTCATGCGCAAACAACAAGGCAAAGACAGTCGCCATGGCTCCTAACGGATCCCGCACCGCTTCCCGGACCTCCTTGGGGATCTCCTCTATCATCAAAGAAGCGGCCAGGAGTTGCGGACGATGGATCTGGCCGACATTTTGCGTAACCTCTCCTGCCCCGATCACTGCTGCTCCTACCGCCGCTCCCAACATCCTCCTCCTTTTAGCTCCCTCCCCAAAGACCTCCCGGCGCCAGATCTTATCCTCTTCCACCTCAAACGTAACCTTCACCTCCGGAAACCGCCCGTCAAACTCCGGTTCCCATACTCGAATCCGATCCACCAACGGAGGATGCGTGGCAAACATCCGGAACCACGCCTCCCGCAATCCATTTCCAAAATACATATGGCTGGCCTCTTCCGCCCGCGGTGTAAAAAGCCGTGACCCATATACCAATCCCCCAATTTTCTTCAGCGCCCCCACAATCCCACCCGGATTTCGCGTAAACTGGACCGCCGCCGCAT
>CAZBKV010000457.1:0-2229 GCA_964492575.1 uncultured Verrucomicrobiota bacterium
CTTTAAAAACTTTCATAAACCTCGTCGAATTCTGTTTCGCTGGGTAAACTTAGAGAGTGGGCAAGTGCAAGAATTCGAAGTCCGAGTCAAGTTTTGGTTATGCTATTTTTGTATTAGAACAACAGAGAGGATGCCTCCAGTCTGGTGTGGAGGAGTAGTGGCAACCATTTGCCCAAAAGAAAAAGAGAGGAGGAATGATGTGGGAATATTTTTTGTTAGCTGTTAGTACGTTGTTCGTCATCGTTGACCCTATTGCAGCGGTTCCGGCGTTTCTCGCAATGACGCCATCCGATACCCCGGAACAACGGATGCGGATGGCGCGCACGGCTGCACTGGTCGCAGCCGGGGTGCTCATCTCATTCGCATTGACAGGGAATCTTATCTTTCGACTCTTAGGCATTACCATCTCTGCTTTCCAAATAGCCGGAAGCATCGTCCTACTTTTGGTCGCTTTGGATATGCTTCGCGCCCTGCCATCTCGGGTACGATTCACAGACGAAGAAACCGATGCCGGAGTGGCAAAGGAAGACATTGCGATTACTCCTCTCGCTGTCCCGATGTTAGCCGGGCCGGGTGCGATTACCACTGTCATCCTTCTACGGAATCAAGCGGATACATTTATGAAAGAGCTGCTTTTATTAGTTGCTGTCGTGGTCGTCTGTGGAGCAACATATATCATCCTTCGTCTTTCCATCTACGGCGGTCGATGGCTTAGCCCCATTGCAACTCGACTGACTACTCGAATCATGGGTCTCCTGTTAGCCGCAATCGCTGTTCAATTTGCTTTAAACGCTCTTGGTTGGAAGGAGGGTCACCTCTATAAAGCACCAAATCCTCCCTTGATCCATTCCACAAACCTCCCTACATTCCACATAAATACAGAGCGCCTTTCTTCCCATACACCCTCTACTCTCAAACAACGGTAGACCTTCTTTCTATCAATGTTTATTTTTCGATTCTCCTTTTAGGCAGCCGTTAGGCCGAATGATCCTCCTAGCAAATAGGGTTGGATAGTTTCTAGAAAATGAGTAAGATTTAGAAGATCTCAAACGAGGCATGGTCATGAAGAGAGTTGAGTATCCAAAGAAGTGGCGGAAATGGGTAGGTAGGGTTCCGGTTTGGGTGGGCTTTCTGTTGGGCTCGCTCCTCTGCCTGGCCGGGTCTCCCAAGCTGACCCCGGAGGTCCTGAAGGAAGCCGAGAAGCTGATCCACCAGGCAACCCGTCCGAAACAATTGATCAGGGCGACCACAACCCTTCGGCTCCATAAGAATCCGGAGCTTCGGAAAGCCAAATGGCAAGTCTGGCAGCAATTGCTCCACCGGTTGGATGAGTTTCTCCAAAAGGATCTTCAGCAATACGGGGAAGAGGCGGAAGAACTAAGTGATGAGGTGGAGAAGACTGCGGCTACTGTGGCGTGGTTCCTGGGGGAGGATGAAGATATTCCCTGGCCATGGATCCAGAGTTTTTTGGAACAATCCAAGCAACCCCTGCGGGGGATCTTAGTCAGTGCGGCTTTTCATCGAGACTGGAAATCTGAACAATCGGTCAAGCCGTTTATCATGGAGACTGGCCGGGAATGCCAGCTACGGGCCATTCGGCATCAGATTTATACCCGCCTTTCTACAATGGTAGGTTTTATGAGCCCGCAGGAGATTCAACAGTTCGGTAAACTTGCTTTACGGCTTCCGGATGATCCAGTCGCCGCATTGGAAAAACAGATCCGAAGGTCCAGAGAGAAGGGACAATGGTATTTATTAAATCTAGCCGAAAAACTCATCAGATTTCAATGCCCTATAGATAGAAAACTGGAACTCTGGAAACTATGCATCGAGAAAAGCTCGTTTTCGAAAATCGCCGGTATTTTAGCGAGAGATTCTTCTATTCCGGCAGCACGACTCCTGAAGGAAGCTCAAACGAGTTGCCCTCTTCAGGCCCACTTCTTCTACATGGCCCTGGCCTGGCGTTGGATCGATCCCGGTTGCCGAGCGTTGTGGCAACAAGCCAAAGATCAACCGATTGCTGCGGACAGAAATTTTTATACCAAAGAACGGCTTTCCAAGATTGCCCAAGGCCTCTTTCTCGTAGCTAAGGAAAATCCGTATGAATGGGTTCGCTACGATGCCTATTGCCAACTGAAGGTTTTGAACCAAGAGCTAAAAGACCCTAAGCTGAATCAGAAAATCCAATGGATCGCCGCTCGAGAAAGGAGTCGATTCCTGGAAGAGATG
>CAZBKV010000458.1:0-2220 GCA_964492575.1 uncultured Verrucomicrobiota bacterium
ACCCGACATCGCATAATGCGACTGATCTCTTCGTGGCTCAACCCCTGGATGTCGTGCAATGTCACCACTGTCCTATGAATTGGAGACAGCTTCTGCATAGCCTCGTTCAATCTTTGTCGAATCTCAGCAAGATGGACTTCTCGGCGGGGGGTTAGTGTCTGGATCAACTCTCGAACCGAAGGCTCCGTCTCAATCCCTGCATCGAATTCTTCCAAACTAAGGGTCTGACGATGCGCCTGTTTCTTCAAAAAATTATAAGTCTCATTTAAAGCAATCCGATACAGCCACGTAAAAAATCGAGATTTCCCCCGAAACCGTCGAATGGAACGATAAGCCCGAATAAACGTCTCCTGGACCAGATCATCCGCATCTTCCCGGTTCCCTACGATGTGATAAATCAAAGCATAAATACGGCGCTGATACCGACGAACCAACCCCTCATACGCCTCGGTCTGACCCCCCTGCACCTGGGCTACCAACTCCTCATCACTCGGCGTTTCTTCTCCAACAGAAACCGCTTCTTCCTGCTGAATCTCTTTTTCCTCAGTAATAGGCAACTGATTCAAAGCTGTTTGTAATGTTAAACGAGCCGCCTTCATCCCATCACCAACGCTCGTGCCTGGCTAGTAAGATATCCCGCCACTCGTTCTAATGCCTCTTTCCCCTCTCCATCTGGAACCACACTCAAGGCGTGTGTTGCTCTATCACAATAACTCTCAATCATCGCAAAAGTTTCGGGCCCCACATCCCATTGCTTCAGCCAAACCCGCAATTCTTCCCGATCCTTCGGCATCCATCGCTCGAGCTTCTTCTCCAGCATCTGCCGAACCGTCTCCCCACCTCGCTCCAACAGGATCAAAACCGGCAAGGTCAATTTCCCACACGCCATGTCCGTCCCTAAGGACTTCCCAGCCTGCTCCTCTTCCCCATACAAATCCAAACAGTCATCATACAATTGATAAGCCGTCCCTAACGCCATGCCATATGAGCGAAGGGCTTGTTGCACCACCTGATCCCCACCGCCTAGGCGTGCCCCAAGTTCACAAGACAACGCAAACAACTCTCCTGTCTTCATGCGCAAAATCCGAAAATACTCCGTTTTACTGATCGATAATCCCCGCCTCCCCTCGCTCTGAAGAATCTCCCCACTACAAATTACCTTCGTCGCCTTGGCCACAGCCCGACACACCTCCGGAGTCGGAAATTGAGCCGCTAATACCAACGCATGGGCAAAAAGACAATCCCCCAACAACACCGATGTATTCGTTCCACACCGCAGTGCTAACGTAGGACGGTTCCGCCGGATCTCCGCATGATCCATAATGTCGTCATGGACCAAAGTCGCCAAATGAATCATCTCAATGATTACCGCCACCTGGACCAAATCCTCATTCAACTCCCCCGTTGCCCGCCCACTCAACGCCACTAGAGCCGACCGGATCTGTTTCCCCTGCGAGCTCAAGGCATATCGAGCATGCTCCATAATCTCCGGCTCAAACGTATTTACCTGATCCAATAAACGTTCCCGTACGGCACGCAAAAAAGGACGAACCGGAGATAGGATCGCATGCCAATCCAATGAACTCGTCACAGAAGAAGGAGTTCCGGCGGTATCCGTATCTGGTTTAGCATTCCCTGCCGGCATCAGTTCAAATCTAGACATCTGTTTTGAGGAAGTCAAACAATTGACCAAGTAGGTTCTCTGCTGCTTTTTTCAAAAGGCTTTGCAAAGTCTAATACCCCCGTCGTGCCAGTTCCTGTTCCAAAGCCCTCTGAAACTCCGCAACCTCATCAGCCGAAGGCCGGTACCCCGGCTCGGGCGGAATCAATCCTAACCGACCGTATTGATCCAAATACCATGCTGCCTCTTTCCCATCCCGAAATCGAACTCGACCGCTGACAATCGCTCCAGGCCGTGTGACTTCATCGATCGTTACAGTCACAGTCCCAGCCCCCTCCCCTTCTTTCGCCTCAGTAGGACTTCCCGGTTCGGGCTGTGGTTCGACCTTCGGCTTCTCCTCTTCTACCCGATCTTTCGGAGTCAAATCCAACTCACTAAGCAAAAGCTTGACCTCCATGTAGGTCAAATGAAGGTCAAACTCCTCTTCCAATCGCTTCTGGATCTCGAACGGCTGAAGCCCTTCTTCGATCCACGCCCGAACCCGTTGTTTTTGTTCCTCAGTTAATTGCATCGTACTCCACTCCATTGCCGCTGCACCC
>CAZBKV010000459.1:0-2217 GCA_964492575.1 uncultured Verrucomicrobiota bacterium
CACCCCGACGGATCCCTTCGACCGGCTCGATTCGATATTCCATCCCTGGCAGGAATCGTCCCACAGAACCCGCCTTGGGAGCCATGGGGGTATTGACCGCCACCACCGGGCTACACTCCGTCACCCCATACCCTTCCAGCACTCGAACTCCGAATCGCTCGGCCCAAAGCTGCGCTGTCTGCGGTTGTAACTTCTCCGCCCCGGCAAAAAGGTATCGAAGAGACCGAAAATCATACGGATGCGCGGCCCGCGCATATCTCTGTAAAAAGGTATTCGTACTAATTAACACCGTACATTCATGCTCATAGACCAACGTGGGAATCACTCGATAATGAAGAGGCGACGGATATTGAAAACTGTAAAATCCACGGACTAACCCGGCACAGATCCCCACCGTCAACCCAAAACTATGAAACACCGGCAGCGCATTAAACATTCGTTCCTCATCCGTCACATCCACCACCGCCAGAAGCTGCCGAATGTTGGCCAAGATATTCCGATGGGATAACTCCACCCCTTTTGGGGTTCCTTCGGAACCGCTGGTAAAGAGCACCGCGGCCGGTCGATCATAAGGTAAGAGGGGGATCGACCGGCTTCGCAAACGCTGCTCCACCCCACGCCAAAGCCGTTTCGGTCGTAATGTGACCGAAAGGAAGACCTTTCCCTTTTGCCACAGCCCAATCCCCTCCCGCAGATCTTCCAGGAAAAGGATTTGAAATCCACGCTGAACCAATTCCGACACATCCAACCCTGCCCGCTCTAAAAAAGCCTTGGAAGTGAGAATCTGGCGAAGCCCAGCCAAACCGGCACACTGGGCCATCCCGCGTCCGCCCATGGTAAAATTCAAAATCGTCGGCACCCGATCCAATAACCATAAGGCCACCAGACTCACGGCCGCAGCATTGGAACTAGGAAGCAGAATCCCCACCCGATCCACATCCGGCTCCAACCGTTTCTCTAATTCTTCGGCCAACAACCGAGCCCCCACCAAAACCCGACGGAACGTCAACCGACTCCCCGTCACATCCTCCAATGCCACTCGATTTAATTGCCCTCGTGCTGCCTCTGTAATGGCCTCCACCAAGTGCTTGGGCCCCTGCTCCATCTCGGTCCAAAACATCAACTCTACCAGACGATCCCGCGCCCATTGCGTTAAACGCTCTCGGCCCCGCACCCCGCAAAACGCCTTCTCCTGCGGAGGCCGACACGGTTGCCCAAAATGGATCGTCACGTGCGGTCGCCAGCGTTTTCGGTTCGGAGAAGGACTGCCGATCGATCGATCCGCCCCTCGAATATAACATGGCACCAGATAGGCCCCGGTTTGATGCAACAAAAAACCGATCCCCTCGTAAAACTTCATCAACGACCCGGTCCGACTTACCCGTCCTTCCGGAAAAATCACCAGGCGGCCGCCATGGCGAAGATATTCCCCTACCGCTTTGGCCCCATGAGCCGAGGTGGTATCCACCTCCAACGTCCGCTCCCTACCTAAGATCCATCGTGCAAACCACTGGGACTCGTCATTCGTGCGGGAGATAACAAACTTCCATTCCGGACCCAACACGACGTAAAGGAGGAACCAATCCCACAAGCTGACATGATTGGCTGCGAGCAGTAAAGGACCTGCGGTCTGAAGGACTTCCCCATGAAACACCTTCAGGCCAAACCAGAGTCGAAAGATCTTACGCAACAACCAGCGCACAAAAAGAGTGTGAAAAACAGATCCCTCTCCTGTCCAGGCCAAAGCCCTTTCTCTCAGTGGCTACTCTTAGGATGCCAGAAGAAACGAATTCCTGGGGCGGGGATTGCTCCGCGTTGCAGCCAAGGCTTGTAGAACGTGGCCGGCAAAAGATTCTTCTGAAAAGAATCGATTTCTGGCCTTAGGGCTGTAGGCCCAAGGTACCCGATTCTCTCTTAGACTACATCTGCTGATGTAGCCACGCTCATCAGAGCATAGATTAGAAAGCAGGGGAGATGGGAATAAGAAAATCAGCCCTATCGCTTTTGTCGCTGCAGTTTTTCTTTCTCTTAAGCTACCCTAGAGCTCGTCCGAAAAATCGGCCGGGTCGTTTGAAGGGATAGCTTTTGAGGAGAGAAAACATTTGGATGAAAGGTAGGATCGCTGCGGATGGGAGGATAGAGGAAAAGTTTTTGCGGCGGCTTGAGGACAAGCCTTTCCAATGGGGTTCGATAGGTGATAGGTAGGGCGCGCTGTCC
>CAZBKV010000460.1:0-2206 GCA_964492575.1 uncultured Verrucomicrobiota bacterium
GTGCGGGACGTCGCGGCAATCTTAGGCCGCGAAGGCCAATTCTTGGTTGGCACTTTTTCGTTCGGTCCGCGGATTAACGAGGTGACGGACCATCCTCGGCATGCCGCCGTGGGCGCCTCTACCAGGTCGAATCCAGTACGCCCCCGGAAGCCACCCTTTACCCTGCCTCAGAATTAAAGATTGTCAAGGGGGCTCCTCTGTGGGGATTTCCTTATCATTAATTACCCAAACCTTTCCAAAAAGTCCGGCCCTGTCCACCCTCTTTGTACCCTTGGGACAAGGCCGGACTGTGCTGGGCCTGTGCGCTGGCAGGTGGCCTATTCTCGGAGGCGGAGGTAGGGAGGCCTAGTCTTTTGCGGGGAAATTCTTTAACAGTTTTTCCACCTGCCTTCGAAGTGGCTCTGGAATTTGCTTTAACGTTTCTTCCTCCTTCAAAGGGCCTTCGTATAAAATTTTGCCGCTTGCATCGCGAACCGTAAGTTTTCGATGTCCATCCTCCTGGGAGAGAATCACTGTGCCAGATGGGGAGGCCACCACCGCCGTAGTCACCCGATGAAAGGTTTGCGAATGATGCATTTTTGACTCGGTTTTCTTTTCTTCTTTTGTACCCTTTTCTTTATGCCTTTCAGGAGAGGGCTTTTCTTCAGGGGTGGGAGAAGAACGACGCATTCGGAGGCCTCGTGCCTTTTTATGAGATTGAGAAAAGTCCGCTTTGCGAAGGATCACCTCCACATGTCGTTTTGTCCCATGACGGATCAGGGTGATTTGCAATTTGCTGCCGGGTTCGGCTTGTTGGATTGCAGCCCGCAAATCCGCGGCCGAATGAATCGGCCGGTCGTTCACTTGAATGATCAGATCGCCAGGCTGCAAGCCTGCACGTTCGGCTGGGGAATTCGGAAGGACTTTTTGAATCAATGCCCCACCTTCCTCTTTCTCTCGTCCTAGATGGAGCAGTAGGTCCGGGCTGGGGTCTTTGATCCAGACTCCAAGTCGAAGCTTTCCAGGAGGGATTCCCTGTGGGGACTCCGGTTGAAAAGGCAAGGGCGGTGGCGGACCGATCATTCCCGGTATTTCCTTTCTCAAATCCTCCCACCATTCTTTCCACCGCCGTTTCCACTCCTCTTGATTCCAGCGCCAAGGAAGGGAAGGCGGCTGAGGAGGAGCGAATCGGAAGGGAACCGGAGCGCGGGGTTGGATCACCTCTTCGGGTTGTCTGCCTAATCGGACGGAAACCTCCTGTTGTCGGGCATGACGGATAAGAAGCAACTGGACCCGATCCCCTGGCCGATGACTTCTTACCAAGGCACGAAGCTGGTCTGGAGTAAATAGCCACTGATCTTCAAAACGGACAAGCAGGTCATGAACTCGAATCCCTGCATGGGCCGCCGGGCTATCCGGACTCACTTCTATTACTAGCAAGCCGGCTCGCCGCGGTGGGTTTAATTGATCTAGTAATGAGGGATCCGCTCGCCGCACAACCACTCCCAGATAGGCGATCCCTTGCGAGGGATCTTTCTTTGCCTCTTTTAGTCCATCTTCATCTGCTACCGCTTGACAGAGAGACAGAACTGCAATCGCCGCAGCTACCGTACCGGCAAGGAGCGTTTTCCAGGAACCGCCCTTGGCAAAATCCTTCTGAAAGATAGACCGGCTCGCTTTCATAACCTTTTCATTTCGTTTTCGTCGCTTCTCCTTCCCTTCTCTTTCAATATCTCCGGTATAGAGAAGAAGATCGACGTGAGTTCTCACTAGAGTTTGTCTCTGCGGTGTTTTGGAGTGTTCAAAACCGGGAACAAGAATCTAACCCCTGAAAAGTGGAATCAGATAGAGGGACGCTGATGCTTTGTTTTCCGCCTTGCCAACTGCTAGCGCCTCGGTGGTTGAGTGAAGTATCTCTGGATCCTGTGATATCTCTAGCAGTCTTGTATTCGCATTTCCTGGCCCAATGGAAGGAAGAATTTCGTTATTGTCTGAAGACGGTTGTTGGGAATACGCTGACGGGAAAGAAGCATAGATTGCTAAAAGAGGTTCCTATGAACAAAGTTGTCTTTTTATTAAAGAAAGCATCGTTTCTTGTAGGCGTAATAGCAGGCACTTTACTTTGCGCCGCACAGGAGGGAGCAATTTGTACCAACTGGTTGAGCGAGCTGGATCTTAGTCTTGTCCGGCAAGGCTGGGGGAAGGCCAGGAAGGATCGATCGGTAAG
>CAZBKV010000461.1:0-2205 GCA_964492575.1 uncultured Verrucomicrobiota bacterium
GTGATGGCCTGGAGGGTGGAGGGTGGGGAAGTGATGATTTTTCCATTGGGGGCGTGGTAGCGGGCGAGGATGGTCAGGAAACGGGAATGGATGACTTTGCGTCCCCAGGAAAGGATCAGTTCGTAACCGGGACCGATGGCGGTCTGGATTTGGTAGGTTCGGAGTTGGGAGGCGGTGAAGGTCCAGCGATGGAAGGGTTGATTGGTCTGGATTTGGTAAGGGGTGCCTTCGTAGGCGAGGAATTCGATGGTTCCGCGTTGGATCGGCACGGGGCGTGGGGAACGAGGGGAGGTAGCGAAGAGTTTGACGGCGACGGCGTCGGCGCCGGGGCGTAGGTCCAGGTCCAAGGCCGTAGGGGGGACGAGGAGGTGGAGATAGGCGATGCGATTGGAAGAGGCGGTAGAAAGAGTGGAACAAGCGGTTCCTCCTCCGACAAGGAGAAGGAGGAGGAGGACGGTTGGCCATGGCGACAAGGGCCACGGTTTTGGATCAGTCTGGTTCCTCCGTTTCATCATCAGGAGGATTATGGTAGGGGCTTAGAGCCGGGTGACGAGGCGGAATTGGATGGGTTTGGAGAGGAAGAGGGTGGCTGTGAGGGTGTTGGAGGTTTCGGGGAAGAAGGTTCTGGCAAGGTGGTGGAGGTTGTGCGGTTTGTGCCGGTAGAGATGGAGGGGGTGGAGAGATTGGGTAAGGTGTTGGGGACGGCATTGGTGGAGGCGGGCTGTTGGGAGGTAGGGGTCATCCGGATTTCGTTGATTAAGCGGCGTTGGAGTTCATCCTGTTGGAGTTGTCGGCGTAGGTTGGATTGCTCCCATTGTTGGCGGCTCCAGTCGGCGGCGTTTTGGACGGTGCCGATGGACTCACCGGGGACGAGGATTTGTGGTGTTAAGACGATGAGGAGTTCTTTTCGGTCTTTTCGAGCGACTTTGCTTCGGAACAGGAGGCCGAGTCCGGGGATATCACCGAGGATAGGGACTTTTTTGGTTCGGATATCGTCTATGGTAGAGATGAGTCCTCCGATGAGGACGGACTGGCCGCTTTGGACTGTGACGGTGGTGGTGGCGCTGCGTTCATTGATGATGGGCACGCTTGCGCCGGGGCTGATGGTGACGGAGGAACTGCTTAGCTCACTGATGGTGGGAGCGATGTCTAGTTTGACGTAGTTATCCGGGCTGATGCGTGGGGTGACGGTGAGGATGACACCGATGTTTTCGTAGGTGTACTGGTTGATGGTGTCGCCGCGTTCGGTGACTCGGGCGTTGGTGATGAGGGGGACACGCTGGCCGATGTTGATAGTGGCTTCCTGGTTATCAGCGGCGAGGATTTGAGGCCGACTTAGGACTTCCAGGCGACCTTCGTTTTGTAGGGTTCGGAGGAGGAAGTCGACGGTGCTTCCGGTGATAGCGGTATAGCCGCCGCCGAAGGTTTGGAGGGCACCACGCAGACCGTAATCGGTGCCGGTTCCAACTTGCGGGTTACCTTGGTGGCTGAGGTAACTCCATTCAACGCCCAGTTCGGTAGTGTCGTCGAGGGTTACTTCGGCTAGGAGGACCTGGATGAGGACCTGGGGTTGGGGTTGATCAAGTTGGTCGATCAGTTGGATGACCTCGTCGAAGTAACGCGGACTGGCGGAGATGAGAAGGCTGTTGCTGGTGGGTTCGGCGACGATGCTGACTTCGCGGTCGAGGATGTTTTGGACGGTGCCTATACCGGTTGGACCAAGGATCGAAAGCATTTGTTGGATATCCTGCTGGAGGAAGTTTCGGAGGACCGGTTCGATGTCGGAAGCGCGGGCGTTTCGGAGCCGGCAGACTTGGATTTTTCGTTCTTGGGCAGGGGTAGCGTCAAGGGTTTCGATGATTCGGGAGGCGAGTTCGACGTAGTGCTCGGTGCCGCCGACGATCAGGCTGTTGGTTCGGGGATCGACCGTGACGGTAAGGGCATATTGTTCGGCGGAACCGACGACGGCGCCGGTGGAATCTTCTTCACCGTTTGGCAGGACGAGGGTGTAGCGGACGGATCGTTGGGTGGCTTGCGCTCCGCCCTGGGCTTGGAGACGGAAGACGGATTGGAGGACGAGGGCCATCTGACGGGCGTCGGCGTTTTTGAGGTTAAAGATTCGGATTTGGGCCGCTTGGGGGGAGACATGGTCCAGGTGTTTGACGAGCAATTCCAGCAGTTTCATGTATTCGACCGGTGCGGAGA
>CAZBKV010000462.1:0-2204 GCA_964492575.1 uncultured Verrucomicrobiota bacterium
CCCCACACCCGCCCTCTTTTCTCAATGAGTCATCATGACTCAGATTCCCGCCACGGAGAAACCAGCCGATTCGAAAGACCTAAATGATCCAAAACCCGACCCACCACGCTATCTACCACCTCCCTCACCGTCCGCGGTCGATGATAAAAAGCCGGACACGCCGGTAAAATCACTCCCCCCGCATCCGTCAAGGCCAACATATTCTGTAAATGAATCCGATTCAGCGGGGCCTCCCGCGGAACAAGAATTAACTTCCGCCGCTCTTTCAGCACTACATCCGCCGCGCGAAGTAATAGAGTTTCCGAAGTGCCGTGAGCAATGCGCGCCAATGTCCCCATCGTACATGGAATGATCACCATCGCATCTGGAGGATTGGAGCCACTGGCAAATGGAGCGTCCATCTGATGAAGATCATAAAGCTGCGCTTTGGAGGGAATAGGGATCGAACCTCCCAATTCCACCGCCGCAACTTGTTGAGCATAAGGAGTCAGGATGACAGAAACCTGCGTCGAGGCCGCGGCAGACAATTCCTCCAGAAGACGGACGGCATATATGATTCCGCTCGCCCCCGTAATCCCCACGACAATATGTCTTTCGCCTTTCACAAGCCGATCATAGCCCTAATTTTTCCCGTTCAGCGGCCTAAGATGAGGAGTCATGCGGAAGAAGCCTGGGTTTCTTGAGGGAGGGATTTCCCTTCCCGTCGACGGACCTCATCGAAGAATTCTTCTGCTACAATATACCCTACGCAATTGGGAGACCCGCATCGACAAGGATAATCCCGATAGTTCTTCAAGTCGTAGCCGTAATTAAAGGTCAATTCTTCCCCCGGTTGGATATCTCGCAGTGCTACGATCCAGATTCGTCCCCCTTCATTTCGGGCTTCACAGTTGGGAGAGCAGCTATGATTGATAAACCGGGCAAGGTTTTCCGGCACGTTGCCGTCCAGATCCCATTCCTCGTCCAAATCAAAAATGTAAGGATTTCGTTCCAAGAGCCGACGTTTGGATTCCTCTTTTGTGATCTTTTCCCCGATATATTCGATAATGTAGGTGCCTTTCCGGATCGCGCGACGGGTAAAGAGTCCGTTACCGTGGATAGGCGACGGTCGAACTTCCAAATCCTCGCGCTGTACTCCCGGCCGACGCATAATGTCAACGTATAATTTTATGTTTGTTGACCGTCCAGCGCAAATCCCCGCCTCTATCCTGTCCTCTCTTGACTTTCCAGCCGGATGGAAACGGGATAGAAGGCTATGGATTTGCCGGGATCAGAAAAAGTTCATTAGAAAGCCATGCAAAGATCGAAATTTCATAATCAGATCTTGAAACAGCGATTGGACCAAGCCAGACTTTATACGTTTGTAGATACGGGATATTTGCAGGGACGAGAGCCGATCGATCTGGCAAAAGCCCTAATTGATGGGGGAGCCGATCTGATACAACTCCGGGCGAAAAATTGGGGGCCGGATCAGATCGCCCGAGTCGGCGAAGCCCTGCTTCGAGTAACTGAGCCGGCAGGGGTCCTTTTGGTGATCAACGATTGGCCGGAGATTGCGGCCCAGATCGGGGCTCCCTTAGCCCATTTGGGACAGGAAGAATTCTTCGGAGGTGGGTACCGACACATTCGAGAGCTCATTTCAAATCCCCCGCCATGGATCGGTCTTAGCACGCATGCTCCCGAGGAGGCTCAACGAGCCATAGAAGCCGGGGCGGTCTATATCGCGATTGGTCCAGTCTTCGCCACCCCTACCAAACCGGGACGGCACCCTATAGGCCTTCAATACGTCCAATGGGCTGCCCAGCATCTGAAGGTTCCTTGGTTTGCGATTGGGGGAATTACGTTAGACAATGTGGATCAAGTCCTTGAGGTAGGGGCTCGGCGCATTGCCGTCGTTTCTGCCATTTTGAATCATCCCGATGTGGCGGGGGCTTGCCAGGCTTTTCGAAACCGGCTCGAGGCTTATTCTCTTTCCTAAGAAGGTTTAGAGTATTTCCGAAAAGAAAAAGGCATCTATCAATTTGGCGTGTTGGGACAACGCGTCCTACTACACATGGCCTTTCGAATGCCAATGGAAAGGGTAGGGCGGCTTGTCCCCAAGCCGCCGCATGAAATTTCATTCCTCTTTTCCCCGGCGCGCTGAGGACAGCGCGCCCTTGTATCTTGCTGATGTGCTAAGATAGGGGTGTTGTGAGAGGAAAGAG
>CAZBKV010000463.1:0-2203 GCA_964492575.1 uncultured Verrucomicrobiota bacterium
TAGGGCTTTTAGCCCTAATCACCGCATGGCGACAACATTCTTTCCGCCCTACCCCAACCCCGGATAATATTTTTTGGTGTCGGAAGTGTAATTATGTCTATACGGATGATGCTGATGTCGATCGTTCCCGCTGCCCTCAGTGCGGAACGTTTAACGAACCGGTCCGATTTTAATGTTTCCTTGAAGCGGATGTTAGAAGCTCGGCCCGGACTTAGCCGGTTTTAATTTCAATAATATCATGGGGGCCGGCTTCCCGACGTCCTGCCGAAGTCACCCGGACAAAGCGTGCCTTTCTTCGAAGCTCTTCCAGATTGGCGGCACCGATGTATCCCATTCCGGCTTGGATTCCTCCGACCAACTGGCCCAACACATAATCCACCGAAGGCGCTGCTTCCTTCAATGCTTCCACTCCTTCGGGGGCCACTTTTTGCAAATTTTTGGAATGACCGTACCGGATCGCAGATCCGGCTTTCATAGCCGGAAGACTTCCCATACCTCGATAGCGTTTATAAAGTTTGCCGTTGATTTCCAGAATCTCCCCAGGAGCCTCCGGACAACCTGCCAGTAACCCACCACACATCACCGCATCCGCCATGGTAAGGGCCTTGACTATATCCCCGGATTTTGTGATTCCGCCATCGGCTACAATGGTAACCCCTAGTTTTCGAGCGGCTCGGGAGGTGACGTAGAGAGCGGTCAGCTGCGGAATCCCCACCCCAGCTACCTGCCGAGTTGTACAAATAGAGCCTGGGCCTTGGCCTACTTTGATAATGTTGGCTCCGCAGCGGGCTAAATATTCCACCCCGGCTGCCGAAGTCACATTTCCCGCCATAATCGGCAACTCCGGAAAGGCGTCTCGAATGAGCCGAACGACCTCCCCTACCCCTTTACTAAACCCATGAGCCGTCGACACAACGGCAATGTCTAATCCACGTTCCACCAGGGCCCCTACATGGCGGATGATTCGCTCTTGATCGATCTGACCGGTTGGAGTCCTTGGTGCTGCAATCGCAGCAGCGCAAAGCAAGCGAAACTTTCGATCCCGAGCCGGTTTGAGCTGGGCGTTCCGTTCCTGCATGATTCGCTCAATGTCGCTCAGCGTAAAGAGCCCGCGCAGGTAATCCTCTTGATCAACCACCAACAACTTATGAATCCCAGGATGCTCATTGAAGAACCGGTCCGCATACGCAATCGGATCTTCCCCAAGCTGATCTTGCTGGACGGTTTGGACCTGGACTCGGGGGGTCAACACCTCAGCCACTTTTCGGCCGCCATAGCGAGGTTTGACCACCTGGCCTGGGAGGAGTCCGACTAATTTGCCTCGCTCATCCACCACAGGGAACGTGCTGAAGTTGTACCGTTTGGTCTCAATCATCTCGATGACTTCCCCAACGGTCTGCTCAGGACGTACGGTCACCGGCTCTTGAATCAATCCATGAATATGGTTTTTGACTCGACTGACCTCCTGCAGCTGTCGACGTTCACTCATGTTGTAGTGAATAACCCCTAAGCCCCCGTTTAAAGCCATGGCAATCGCCATTCGGGACTCGGTGACCGTATCCATATCCGCGGAGATGATGGGGACATTCAGCTCAATCCCCTCTGCAAGAACCGTCTGAAGATTTACATTACGAGGAAGGATTTCCGAATATTGGGTCGCTAGGCTGACATCGTCATAGGTTAAGGCCAAATCGCCATGCTCTTGGAAGAAGGTATCGACGTCTTTGTAGAACTGATGATCCAATTGTTCCCATGCTTCTCCGCTCGCCATAATACTCATGGAGCCTATCTTTTGCTCTTTTGCAAGTCGAACTTGAAAAGATTTTGGATTCCACGTTGGAGATGGAAAAAACCCCCTCCTTTGGGCTAGGTTTGGAAAACGATTTTGCCTAGAGCTCATCCGAAAAAATCGGCTGGGTGGGTGGAATAGGAGGCTTCCCAAGAGAGGAAAACGACGAATTGATGGCATGACCGCAACGGGTTGGGGGTCAAGAAAGGAATTTCTTTGGCGGCGGCTTGAGGACAAGCCGCCCTACCCTTCCTTGGCATCCGAAAGCCACGTTACGGTAGGGCGCGCTGTCCCCAGCGCGCCGGGGGAAAGGGGAAATGAAATCTCATGCGGCGGTTTGAGGACAAACCGCCCTACCCTTTCTTGGCATCCGAAAGCCACGTTGCGGTAGGGCGCGCTGTCCCCAGCGCGCCG
>CAZBKV010000464.1:0-2199 GCA_964492575.1 uncultured Verrucomicrobiota bacterium
GTTCTTTGGGGTGGGTTGATTTTCCTGCTCAGCGTTCTACCCGGGCATGCCTCCCAACTTAGCACCATTGTTGGATGGGGAACGATTCATATTCCGTACGTCTCGCCCGGGGCCCGGTATCAAGCCATTGCTGCGGGAGGTGATCACTCTGTTGCTCTAATGACCGATGGAACAGTCATAGCCTGGGGAAGGAATGATATGAGGCAATGTGATGTGCCGGCTGGATTGACGAATGTCGTAGCGGTTGCAGCAGGATATGGGCACAGCTTGGCGTTGCGAGCCGATGGAACGGTCGTGGCATGGGGACTCAATGGATATGGTCAATGCAATGTGCCTGAAGGGTTAAAGGATGTGGTGGCCATTGCAGCTGGAGTGTGGCACAGCTTGGCCTTACGAAAGGATGGAACAGTGGTTGCTTGGGGATTCAATATGTCTGGCCAATGCGACGTACCTGTGGGATTGACGGGCGTAGTGGCCATTGCGGCTGGGTGGAATTACAGTATGGCGTTGCGGTCCGATGGAACCGTAGTGGTCTGGGGATCCCATAAGGAGGTACCGGAAGGGCTGACGAATGTCGTAGCGATTGCGGCCGGAAAGTCTCACTCTCTTGCGCTGCGGGCTGATGGAACGGTCGTGGCCTGGGGATCCAATAAGTTTGGTCAATGTGATGTGCCTGAAGGGTTGACGAATGTGGTAGCGATTGCCGCAGGAGGAGAGCATAGCCTGGCGTTGCGAGCGGATGGAACGGTTGTGGCATGGAGATTTCCATCCGAGGTACCCGAAGGACTGACCAATGTAGTAGCCATTGCGGCGGGAGGGTTTCACTGTCTCGCATTGCGGTCCGATGGAACCGTGGTGGCTTGGGGATCCAATGAGTTTGGCCAATGTAACGTGCCGTTGGTGCTAAGTGATGGGGTGGCCATTGCAGCGGGAATGGGTCACATCCTGGCATTACGAGCTAATGGAACGGTTGTGGCCTGGGGAAACAATGACAAGGGTCAATGCGATGTCCCTGAGGGATTGACGGACGTAGTGGCTGTTGCGGCTGGGTCGCGTCATAGCCTTGCATTACGGGCCGATGGAACGGTTGTGGCGTGGGGATGGAACATGAAGGGGCAATGTGATATACCTGAGGGATTGACGGATGTGGTCGCGATTGCGGGAGGAGGGTTTCATTCTCTTGCGCTGCGGGCGGATGGGACCGTTGTGGCATGGGGCTTTTTATTATCCGATGTGCCCGAAGGACTGACGAATGTAGTGGCCATTGCGGCTGAAGGACTTCACAATCTAGCATTACGAGCCGATGGAACAGTCGTAGAATGGGGTATAACACCTGGAGTCCCCGAGGGGCTGACGGATGTGGTGGCGATTGCGGCAGGAGGGTCTCATAGTCTGGCATTACGTGCCGATGGGACAGTTGTAGCCTGGGGAAGTAATGAGCACGGTCAATGTGATGTACCGGCTGGATTGACGGATGTTATAGCGATTGCAGCAGGAGGGTCTCATAGTCTGGCATTACGCGCTGATGGAACGGTTGTGGCTTGGGGAGACAATAAATATGGTCAATGTGATGTCCCTGAGCAGATGCAAGGAAAGGTCACAGCGATTGCAGCGGTGGGGAGTTGTAGTTTGGCGTTGGTGGCTTCGAAGCCTCAGTTGAAACCGATCAGGGCCGGTTCGGATAAACTTGCGATCTGGCTGCTGGGAGGGAAACCTGGGGTTTACCGCCTGGAACGGTCGTGGGATTTAAAAGAGTGGGAGTTGTGGCAGACAAAGATGAATTACCATGGCCCGATCCGGATAGTGGATCCTCAACTCTCCACAAAAGCCTTCTACCGAGCGGTTTTAGTGGAGTGATTCAAAATAAAGAATTTGCGTCGGGGGACGCAGGATAGCTCGCCCTGCCGATTAATAGGTGTACGGGTGAGGAATTTATAAGGTTGCGTGAAGGCGCGCCTGTCCCAGCACGCCGGGAAACCCATTTGTGGCAGAGCGTAATGTCTCCTCATCGCGCCGAAAGGGGGAATTTCCGGTCCCCTAGAAGTCTCATCGAACGCCGGGTCAAACAAAAACGCTGACTTGCTTGTCTAAGGTTCTTTGGGACATGATTCCAGGCAGAAAGATGAAGTCTCCCCAACCAGAGAAACGAGCTGAAAGAGTCAGGGAAACGCCGGTCTGTCCGTGGCGGCCGCTGGATCG
>CAZBKV010000465.1:0-714 GCA_964492575.1 uncultured Verrucomicrobiota bacterium
GGGCTGGAAGCTTCATGGATTCCTTTGAGATAACGCCACTGTCCGTCTTCAGGAAGAAGCAGATCCGCACGGACCGTGACGGTCAAAAGACCGAGGGCGATCAGGCTCAGCCCAAAAAGGTTTGTAAAAAGACATCCTCTCCCCTGGACGTTCCATTTCCAGGAAACACTCAAACGTTTCGTTTCCCGATCCTGTCTTGCCGTAGGACCCATCTTAATCATTCTGAAAAGGATCCAGGCGGATGACAAAACAATCTCACTCCTTTCGCAAGGAGAGAAGGGTTGGGATCGGTCAATAGCCTGCTTTCCAAGTTTTTGGAGTATAGCTACCGTCGTAAGACGGTGGCTTTTCATTTTCACGCTCCTCTCTGCGCTCTCTGTGCCTCTGGGGTGAAAAAGGCAGAGCAAACAAAAACCACAGAGACGCAGAGGAAAAGCTTTCTCACTGCTTACTTCCATCCCGGACACGCTCTGACGAGCGTAGCCATAAGGCGTTTGTTTCCCAACTTGGCTTCCGGAGCCTACGTAGCCACCGTCGTAAGACGGTGAATTTTCGCCTGAGCTCATTTCCGGCGGACAAGCCCTACGATTTCATCTTCCATCGGTTTTCGTGCCAGAGGCGAACGACCTGGCGGGCGATGTAAAGCTCTTCCTGGGTTTCTAAGACCAGGATCTGGACCTGCGAATCAGCCGATTGAATCGCACAGTCCGGTAC
>CAZBKV010000465.1:724-1594 GCA_964492575.1 uncultured Verrucomicrobiota bacterium
TGATCCAGCCTAACCCCAAGATGAGAAAGCCGTCGACACACAGCTTCCCGAAAGCGAGCATCTTTGTTCCCAATGCGGTCCGTAAAGACCAACACATCCAATCCTCCCATTCGGGTGGTGAAGCCTGCGACGGCCATGGCCACACGGTCCACAAAGACCTCAATCGCCAGTTGGCATCGACGATGGCCTTCCTCGGCCGGTTTCCAAAGATCACTGAAATGGGAAGAGACCCCCGAAAGACCGAGCAGCCCAGATTCATGATAGAGCAATCGTTGAAGGCTGGAGACGGTCTCTTGCCCGCTTTCCAGAAGGGCCAGCAGAAGCCCTGGATCCACCGAACCGCTACGCGTCGCCATCGGAAGCCCCTCCAAGGCGCTGAATCCCAAGGTCGTTCCCACCGGTCGACCATGATCGACTGCAGCTACGGAACATCCGCCGCCAAGATGACAGGTGATCAGCCGAAACGAATCGGGGCTTTTCCCCAGAAGCTCTGCGCTTCGTTCCAAACACCAGCCGTGGCTGAGACCGTGGAATCCAATGCGTCGCCATCCTCGCTGGAAAAACCGGTCGTACGGGAGGGCATAGGTGGCCGCATATTCGGGCAGATGGGCGAAAAAGGCGGTGTCCCATGCGGCAAATTGGGGGAGTGTGGGATAGAGCTGTTCCAAGACCTCGATCATGCGAAGAGCCGGGGGATTATGGAGGGGAGCCAACCGTCCCCAATGTTGAATCTGTTGTTTGACGCGGGGATCGATGCGGACGACTGGCTCGGTCTGATACGGACCGCCGTGGACGATGCGATGGGCGACGGCCACGATCTGGGTTGAGGGAGGAGCGGCTTGGAGGACGAACTGGACGGCAGCTTCATCG
>CAZBKV010000465.1:1604-2195 GCA_964492575.1 uncultured Verrucomicrobiota bacterium
GCTTCATCGGTAGAGGCATCAACAGTGGTAGTTTGGGCAGGTTGGTTTGGCTGCTGAAGCAAAGCTTGAGCATGTTTTCGATCCCCTTGAGGCCAATCGAGGGAAACGGAGAGGAGGCGGTTGAGTTGGGGAAATTGGAATAGGCCGGCTTTGAGGCTGGTGGAGCCGGCGTTAAAGATCCAGATCGCTTTTGCCTCTACGTTCATGAAGGAATTTTTAGCAGAGGAGGGAAGGAGAGAAAGGATTTGTTTGGAGAGTAGATTCACCAAACTTCTCTCTTGCCTATTTCCTCTCCAATTTGCCCAGAATTTTCTTCGAGAATACCAATAGAGGCAGAGGTGCAAAGGTGGGAATCATTCGAGATTCCTTCCTCTCCTTCTATTGGGAACCAGGGGAAGCAAAAATAAAAATTAGAGGAGGATTACGGTATGAAACGAATGATTCTATTCCTAAGTGGGATGGTGGGCGGAGCGACGTTGTTTGCTCAGACCTTTCAGGGAGTAGACGTTGGCTCACCAACTCTTCCCGGATCTGCAACCGTTAGTGGAAATACCATCACCATTGTGGGAGGTGGCTCGGATATCTGGAATA
>CAZBKV010000466.1:0-2183 GCA_964492575.1 uncultured Verrucomicrobiota bacterium
ACTAGATGCCGTTCCCACTTTTGCAAAAATATCACTATCCTCAGATCGCGTCAAGAAAAATCTTTTTCTACGTTCTGACAAGCGGAGCTGCTCTCCCTTACTCAATATCTTCACCTAACTCCACGTTCCAATAAGCCACATCAATGAAATGTTTCCAAGTCTCGTAGTAAGGGGCGTTAAGGCTAATCTGAAGAAACGGACGCCAACGCGGCCGTTTCGGTTTCCGAATCAATTTCATCCCGGCCTCCTCCGGCGTCCGGTTCCCTTTCTTCGCATTGCACTCAATACAGGAGCAAACCAGATTTTCCCACGTGGTCGGCCCACCCCGATCCCGCGGAATCACATGGTCAATGTTCAAATCTTTCCGATCAAACACCCGACCGCAGTACTGACAGGTGTTTTTGTCCCGAAGGAAGATGTTGTGCCGGGTCAGCTTCACCTCCTTCTTCGGCATTCGATCGAAGAAAAGGAGCAGGATCACCCGGGGGATTCGAATCTTAAAGGAGACCGTCCGAATCGCCTCCTGGTCCGCCGGCCTCATCTGGGAGAAATCACGCCACTCCCGAAAGGAGAAGGTCTGGAAGCTCCCATCCTCCGGATTCTTCCAGACGACTTGGGCATGACCTTGGAAGAGCAGAACCAGCGCCCGCCGAACTGTGCATACATTGATTGCCTGCCACAGCCGGTTAAGGACCAAGACCGGTTGATTCAGCAGGGATTCCATCTTCCTTCTCTCCCTAGTTACCATACCTTACGAGGAAGGATCCTTTGTTGTCAACCGATCAATTGCAAGATTGGGTTCAAAGAAGACGGGAATGGATCACAGAAACAGATAAAATGAAAATTTTTTCTTCCACCGTTTTTCGCTAACAAGCTCTCAACAACTCTATGCCTCCCAAGAAGAAGCAGCGTGGAGTTAACGTTGCGAAGGTCCCCCTCTCCCACCTCGTTTTCTGCTTGTCCTTTCCTAAAAACCACAAAATATTGGGTGCATCATAGGAGATTACCACAAGAAATTGGGGGAGCCCTCCATCTCCAACCAACACTTCTTCCTCCCAGATGGAGGGAAACAAAAAAGAAAATTTAAACAAGACAAAACTCCAAAACCGGAGAAATTGGAAAGAGAGGCAAAGACCATGAGCCAAGTACTAGCAGAAAAACCCAAACCAACCACCGGTCGGAAACGGCCGCGTACCACCCTTCCCATCCAGCGGGTCTTCAGTCACCCGGAGATCCATCCTTTCGACGAAATCGAATGGGAGACCCGCACGGCCGAGATCACCGACGACAAAGGGAAGGTCATCTTTCGGCAAGACAACGTCGAGGTCCCCAAGTTCTGGTCCCAACTGGCCACCAAAGTCGTCTGCTCCAAGTACTTCTACGGCGATCCCCAAAAACCCAACGAACGAGAGTACTCGGTCAAACAACTCATCCATCGCGTCTGCCGGACCATCGCCGATTGGGGAATTAAGGATGGGTACTTTACGAAAAAGGACGGAGAAATCTTCTATCGGGAACTGGTCTGGCTTTGCGTGAACCAATACGGGGCCTTTAACTCTCCGGTCTGGTTCAACGTCGGGCTCTATCATCAATACGGCGTTGGGAAAGAGTCGGACCAAGGCAATTGGTACTACGACCGGCGAAGCGGAAAACCGAAACGGGCCCCTACCCAATACGAGTATCCCCAAAGCAGCGCCTGCTTCATCCAGCGGGTGGAAGACAACATGGACAGCATCATGCGCCTGGCCTACAGCGAGGCGATGCTGTTCAAATACGGCTCCGGGACCGGGACGGACCTGACCCCGATTCGATCCAGCAAAGAGAAACTGAGCGGCGGGGGCCGTCCGAGTGGCCCGCTGAGTTTCCTCCGGATTTATGACCAGATTGCGAACGTGGTGAAGTCCGGCGGCAAGACCCGGCGGGCAGCCAAAATGAACATCCTCAAAGATTGGCACGGAGACATCGAGGAATTCATCACCGCCAAGATGAAGGAAGAGCGGAAGGCCTGGGCCCTCATCGATGCCGGTTATGAAGGCTCCTTCAACGGCGAGGCCTATGGCTCGGTGATGTTCCAAAACGAAAACCTATCGGTCCGGGTCTCGGACGAATTCATGCAAGCAGCGATCGAAGGTCGGGATTGGTGGACCCGAGCCGTCACAACCGGTCAGCCGTTAGAGAAAAAG
>CAZBKV010000467.1:0-2183 GCA_964492575.1 uncultured Verrucomicrobiota bacterium
CCCTAGGGCTGAGCGTAGTGCCGATTCTCTTACTGGTCGGGAGCCTCAACCTAAGTCGCATGATCGAAGCCCAGGCCGGATCCCTCTGGGACTGGATGATTTTCCGCCAACCTCTCTCTTTTGTGCTCTTCTTCATCGCGGCCTTTGCCGAAACCAATCGATTACCGTTTGACTTGCCGGAAGCCGAACAAGAGCTGGCCGGAGGATATAACGTGGAGTATTCCTCAATGAAACTTGCCATGTTTTTCCTCGGCGAATATGCCAATCTGATTGCCGTTTCGGCGATCATAGCCACGTTGTTCCTTGGAGGATGGACCTTACCTTGGTGGGGCCTGAACCATCCGGCCTCCACGGTATGGATCGGAATTCTTCAGATCGGGATTTTTCTGGCAAAGACGGCGGTGATCTTGCTGGTCTTTATTTGGGCACGGTGGATGTTGCCCCGATTGCGGTATGATCAATTGATGGAACTGGGCTGGAAACGCCTGCTGCCGTTGGCCCTGGCGAATGTGGTCCTGACGGCCGTTTGGATGTGGTGGCAGCCGTAAGGAAAAGGAACGAGTTGGAACGGTCCATGGCCGTAAAAACCGTCAAACGACCACGGCTGAGCTGGTGGGAGCGATGGATGATCCCGGCACTCTTATCCGGGCTGGGGGTGACGTTGCGGCATTTCTTCCGCCGCAAGGTCACGATGGAATATCCGGAGGAGCGATGGAAGGTCCCACCGGGCTACCGCGGCGCCCCTTACCTGGTGAGAGACCAGGAAGGAAACATCAAATGCGTGGCTTGTCAGTTATGCGAGTTTGTCTGTCCGCCGAAAGCGATTCGGGTGACGCCGCCGGGGCCGGATGGACCGGTGCCAGATCGTCCGAACGCAGAAAAAATGCCGGTGCAGTTCGAAATCGACATGCTCCGATGCATCTTCTGCGGCCTTTGTCAGGAGGTCTGCCCGGAAGATGCCATCCGGTTGATGCAAGATTACTCATTTGTCGGCACGGCTCGGGAGCAGTTGCGGCTGGACCGGGACGAACTCCTCCGGCGTGGCGGCCGGGTTTATGATCCGATCCAAAAATGGAAACGAAAGGCCCAGGAAGCGGCGGAACAAGGTGTCGAAGTGCCGGGATGGCCAGAGAAACCTCAGGCTAGAAAGGGTGACCCTGCCGCTTCGATTTCTCCACCCCAACAGGAGGACGCACCATGACACTCCAAGACATCCTATTTTACCTCTTTGCCTTGCAAGCGCTTTTGGGCGGATGGCTGGTGGTAGCGAATCCGTTCAGTTGCAATCCAGTCGCTTGCGCGATGGCCTTGTTCTTGACGATCTTAGCCTTGGCCGGTGAGTTTGTCCTGCTCCAGGCTTACTTCCTTGCCACGGTCCAGGTCATTGTTTATGGGGGAGCTGTGATCGTGTTGTTCCTGTTTGTCGTTATGGTCTTGGGATTAGAACCGGGATCTCGACCGCAGTTTCGGAAATCGATGGTCGTGGGAGGATGGATCGGTGCAGGGACGATTGCAGCGATTCTGATTAGCGTCATTCTTGATGCCCATTTCCCGGCCGCATCCCGCACGGTGGAAGGCTCTGCCGAAGGATTGGGTCGGGTTTTGTTCCGCGAATATGTTTTGCCGTTTGAGTTGGTTTCTCTGCTGTTACTGGTTGCGATTGTGGGTGTGATTTGGCTGAGTCGGAGAAAGGCCTCATGAGTGTCGGTTTGCATCATTACTTGGTTTTAAGTGCCATCCTGTTCTGCCTTGGAATCTGGGGTGTGGTGGCGCGCCGGAATTTAATCAACATTTACATGTCGCTGGAATTGATGCTCAATGCGGCCAATCTGGCGTTGGTCGCCTTTTCGCATTTCCAAGGTCGACTCGATGGCCAGGTCTTGGTTTTCTTCATTATTACGATTGCGGCGACGGAGGTCGCTGTCGGGTTGGCCCTGATCGTGGCCTTGTTCCGGGCACGGAAAAGCATCGACGTCGAGGATTGGGCTCATATGCGGTGGTAGGGGATGAGGATGGTTGGGATCTTTCCATGGTTGATTTTGGGATTCCCGCTGGGGGCAGCGGTGGCCATTGTCTTGTTTGCCCTGAATCGACCCCGACGGGCCGCCACGTATTCTCTGGTTGCGATCGGCGTGGCCGCGGCTCTTTCGTGTCTTCTTCTGGCGTTGGGGTATGAAGGGCAG
>CAZBKV010000468.1:0-2178 GCA_964492575.1 uncultured Verrucomicrobiota bacterium
GAATTTTTGTTACAAGAACTTTCTCATCGGGATATGGTACGATTTTCAGAATTATTTTTTCGTCTTCCGAGTCGGATGGCGGTCGTAGTTACATTTTTGGCGCTTTTGGAGTTGATTCGGTTGCGTCGGGTTTCTGCGGTACAACGGGAACCGTTTGGAGAGATTGAGTTACGGTTGATCCAGGATCCCGTCCAGGTGGGAGATCGGATTAGGAGGACCGGAGAAATCTCTTTTGAGGGATCCGAATCGAAAGGGAGGGTAGAGGGGAGTTGGTAAGAAGGAATGGATTGGAGACGAGTGATTGAGGCGTTGATCTTTTCCTCTCCTAAGCCGTTGGGGGTGGGGGAGATCGTCTCGATTTTGCGGAGTGTGGCTCAACAGTCGGAGGCCACCTCGTTGGGGGCTCCGCCGCTGCAAGCGGAGCGGGTGGAACAGATTTTGGAAGAGCTGGCCCAGGAATACGGGCAGGCAGATCGCAGTTTTGTTTTGGTTTGTTTGGGGGGAAATGGCAGTTTGTGACGCGGCCGGAGTATGCGCCTTGGTTGAAGGCGTTGCATGGGGAGCGGTCGCGGCCGGGGCGGCTTTCGCAGGCGGCGCTGGAAACGCTGACCATTATTGCGTATCGTCAGCCGGTAACGCGTGCTGAGATTGAGGAGATTCGGGGGGTTTCGATTGATGGGGTTTTGCAAACGTTGATCGAGCGGGGGTTAGTGACGGTGGTAGGGCGATCGGAGTTGCCGGGGCGTCCGATGCTTTATGGAACGACGCCGTTGTTTTTGGAGGTCTTTGGGTTACGGGATCTGAATGAGTTACCCGCGGCGGAAGAGCTGCGGGCTTATCGACCGAAGACGGCAGGTTCGGCCTCGACGCAGGAAGAGTCCTCGGGGGCAGATGCAGAGTCGTCGCTCTCAAAAGGTTCGAATTCGGAGAAGGAAGAGAAGGGCGCAATAGATTCAACCGTCCATGAGAAGACGGAACAGAAGAGGGAATATGACGATTGAGGAACATCGAAAGGCGATTGACGAGATCGACCGGCAGATCGTTCGGTTGTTGAACGAACGAACGAAACATGTGTTGGCGATCGGCGAGGCGAAGCTACGGGAAGGCAAGGAGATTTATGCGCCAGCGCGGGAGAAGGCGGTTTTGCGGCGGATTTGCGAGCTGAATGAAGGCCCGTTGCCGAATGAATCGCTTCGGGCAATTTATCGGGAGATCATGTCTAGTGCTTTGGCCTTGGAGAAGAAGCCGAAGATTGCCTATTTCGGTCCGGAGGCCACCTTTACCCATATGGCCGCGATTCAGCGGTTTGGGGCGAGTGTGGAATATGTCCCGTTGCGGACGATTCAGGATGTGTTTGAGGAGGTAGATCGGGGACGCGCTGATTACGGAGTGGTCCCGGTGGAAAACTCGACCGAAGGGGTGGTGACCAGCACGCTGGATATGTTTATCGACAGTGAACTGAAGATCGTGGCCGAGATTGTGATCCTGATTCAGCATTGTTTGGTTTCTCGAGCGAACTCCTTGCAGCGGATTCGGACGCTTTACTCCCATCCTCAAGCCTTGGGGCAGTGTCGGCGTTGGGTCCAGACCCATTTGCCGAATGTGGAGATAGTAGAGACTTCTTCCACGACGCGGGCGGCGGAGCTGGCTTCCCAACATAAAGAAGCGGCGGCGATCGCCAGTTCCTTGGCGGCCGAGCGGTATAAGCTTCGCATTCTTGAGCGAGACATTCAGGATTCCAGTGACAATGCGACTCGGTTTTTGGTTTTGGGACGGAATATCCCGGAACCGACCGGGGCGGATCGAACCAGTCTTTTGATCAGTCTTACGGATCGGGTCGGGGCCCTTCATGCCTCTCTTCAACCGTTTCGGCGGTATGGAATTAATATGACCAAGATTGAATCTCGTCCTAGTAAACGAAAGGCGTGGACTTACTACTTTTTCATTGATATCGACGGACATATGAAAGATGAGAATGTCGAGCGGGCCCTTCGGGCCATGCGACGGCATTGTGATTTTATCAAAATTTTGGGTAGCTATCCGCGTGCTGATTTTCCGGAGCCTCCAAATCGGGCCATGGAACCTCAGGCGTTGTAGTCTTGGGTTGGCCTCCATCAAAGAGTTACCCTTATTGGGAGAGAAATCTTCGGGTAGGACGCATTGTCCTCAGCGCGCCGG
>CAZBKV010000469.1:0-2173 GCA_964492575.1 uncultured Verrucomicrobiota bacterium
TCTATACCCCGATCGATTTTGCTTTGCCGGAGGAACCGGTTCCCCAAGGACTTCATTGGGATCGCTGGGTCGGTCCGGCTCCGTGGCGACCGTATAACCATTTATACCATCAGAACCCGGCGCCCGGCGTGGTGCCCTGGTCGTTCGATTGGGCGTTCGGCGTGACCTCTTCCACCTGGTTCCTCTCCCATGCAGCGGATGTGATTCAGTACGCGTTGGGTGTCGAACAGAGTGGCCCAGTAGAGATCCTGCTGCCACGGTCGGGTGGTTTCCCGACGCTGACCATGCGCTACGCCAACGGCACGCTCCTGCACTTTATCCAAAACTGGCGCGAGGTGATCGAGAAGTATCACG
The DNA here is from genome assembly GCA_964492575.1 of uncultured Verrucomicrobiota bacterium. Taxonomy (GTDB): domain Bacteria; phylum Verrucomicrobiota; class Verrucomicrobiia; order Limisphaerales; family CAZBKV01; genus CAZBKV01. Next base: position 355 of record CAZBKV010000469.1, read on the forward strand.
CGGTACCTGAAGGAGCGCGGTTGGCTGGCATGTTCGGAGGTGTGTTCGTCGGGGAACGAGGCTGGGTCACCTCGATGACCAACGGCGGACGGATCGAAGGGAGCCCACCGGAAATCTTTGAAGAAATGGGATTGACCGGTTCCCAACGGATCCCCCACGGCAATAACCACCATGCAAACTGGCTTCAATGTATTCGAACCCGGCAAAAACCCTCTGCTTGGGAAGAACTTGGACATCGAGCCGCTTCGATTGGCCATCTTGTGAATATCGCCCTCTGGACCGGTCAGGACCTGGAATGGGATCCAGATGCAGAACGATTTTTGAACAGCGAAGCGGCGAACCGACTTCTTTCCCGTCCCACACGGGATCCCTGGACCCTATAACTCCTTAACCCGAAAGACTCAAACCATGAAAACGCGACGATTCCCAATCCCATCCCATCTATGGCGGCTGGCCACCTTCAGCCTTGCCCTGGCCTTTGTGATCTCTCCCCTCGCCCAAAGCCGATGGGCCCGATACGTGGAGCAACCCTCTGCATTGGATGCCATTCGAAAAGCCCTTCCTGATCGGCTGCCCGCAACTCCCAAACATCCTCGACGACTCCTGGTCTTTTGCCGAAACGTCAACTACCCCGGCCACGCCTCAATTCCTTACCTCAACACCCTCCTTCGGGAAGCAGGCCAACGATTTGGGACTTTCGAAGTGGAACTCAGCGAAGATCCACAAGCCTTCCGCTGGAGTTCCCTTTCGCAGTTTGATGCGGTCTTCTTCAACAACACCGTCGGAAATCTCTTTACAGATCCAACGCTCCGAATGAACCTCCTCCGCTTCGTAGTCCAGGGCGGTGGATTGTTAGGGGTTCATGGAACCTCGGTCGCCTTTATGCGCTGGCCAGGAGCAGTGGAAGATTGGCCCGAATTTGGCCTGATGTTGGGAGCCCGCGGTGCAAATCATCGAGAGAATAAGGAACGCGTCGTCATTCGTGTGGAAGATCCCTCCCATCCTCTCCTCATCGGATTACCGAAACCGACGTTTGAATACCGGGACGAATTCTTCCGCTTCCAGCAGGTCTACTCCCGCAATCATCTGCGGGTGCTGCTTTCCATTGACACGAACCGAACCGATTTACACCAGGGCCGGGCGTTCGGTCGGGTGTTCCGTCCGGACAATGACTACGCATTGGCCTGGATCAAGACCTACGGCCGAGGCCGTGTGTTCTACTGCACGATCGGTCATCATCCGGACGTCTTTATGGATCCGCTCATGGCTCGATTTTACCTGGCGGCCGTTCAATTCGCCTTAGGCGATCTACCGGCACCAACAGCCCCAAGCCGAATCCGGTCCCCTCTCACCGACGCCCAGGAAAGGCTCGGCTGGTGGATTGTCTTAAAAGCCCCACCTCTGGCTGAAAAAGTCTCTGTCCAACAGCTGGCTCAACAGGCTCAAGCGCTCGGGCTCTTCACCGTGGCTTTGCGAATAGGACAACCGATTCAAAGCGGCACGCCTTTAGACTCAGTCCTAGAACCAGGGATGTCCCAAGCCGCTCTGGCCAAAACTCGCATGATTCTCGGACAATACGGCTTACGGATCGGCCTGCTGGACGGGACCGGATCAGAAGTCGGCCAAACCTTCCGCATCCAACAATTAGCAGACACGCTGGGAGTATGGATCGTCCGCGGAGTTCCCATCATGATCCGGCCCTCCTCACAAAAAACCTCTCCCCATCCGATCGCTACCTTCGTGCGCCCCATCCGCAAAGCCGAGGCCTTCCACATTCGCGGGGCCCAAGCTCTCCTTGCCGCAGGGTGTACGGTATGGA
>CAZBKV010000470.1:0-255 GCA_964492575.1 uncultured Verrucomicrobiota bacterium
CCAGAGATTTCCCTTACGCATTCTAATGAACAAAGCGGCAAGGCATTTGAATTCTGCTTGGCTTTCAAAAAGGCGTGCAGCTACTTGCCCTCAGAGGGTGTCTATTTGTCATCACAGTATCAGGGTATCCCCTTCGACAGGCCGTCATGGGAAAATGAGAGGCTCGGCATATAGCCAGACCGTCCAAGTGGGAGAGGTTCATTTCTTAAACTCGCTTTTGGAAGCCTTGGAACTACCATCGTGAGGTGGTAAGGG
>CAZBKV010000470.1:265-2166 GCA_964492575.1 uncultured Verrucomicrobiota bacterium
TCGAATGCTCAGGGCCAGGTAGGGCTGCTTGTCCTCAAGCCGCCGCAAAAATTCTTTTTCCCTATCCTCCCATCCGCTGCGATCCTGCCTTTGATCCAATGTTTTCACTCCTTAAAAGCCTTCCCTTCCAACGACCCAGCCGATTTTTCGGATGGGCTCTAATGAATAATTTCCAGCTTTTCTTACCGTCGGACATAGGGGGGAATGATTCACTGAGGTTTATATCCGACATCGATGCTGGCCATACTTCTCTGGGTTATGAATTGCCTTGAGAGTGGGAATTTTGACCAATATTAAAAAGGAAGAAGACCAGATGGATTTAACAAGAGGGTTGGGAGATTTTTTCCCGCTCTAAGTCTTTGCGGCGCTGGGCCATGCTGCGGAAGAATTCCCAGCCTTCCCGAATCCGGCGAACGAAGACCTCTTTGTCTTCCAGCATGGTTTTGACGATTCGAAGGATCGGTTTCGGCCGGAAGTAGTATTCGCGATAGAAACGGTCCACCGCTTCGTAGATCTCTTCCTTGCTCAGGCCAGGATACTCCAGGGCAGCGTCTTGGAACCCGTCTTCATGAACTATATCCGTCTCATCCCGTTTAGCGAACCAACCGTTCTTTTTGGCTTGTTCGTAGAGTTCGGTTCCGGGATAGGGTGCAGCGAGGGAGACCTGGATGCTGAACACGTCCAGTTCTTTGGCAAAACGGATCGTCTCTTCGATTGTCTCCGGGGTTTCGATCGGAAGGCCGAGGACAAAGGTGCCGTGGATGGTGACGCCGGCTTTATGGCAGTCGTCGGTAAAGCGCCGCATTTGTTCGAGGGTGACGCCTTTTTTGATGTTGCGGAGGATTTGGGCATTGCCGGTTTCGTAGCCGACTAGGAAAAGCCGCAGACCGCGGTCTTTGAAGTATTTGATGGTATCGTAGCGGAGGTTGGCTCGGGCGTTACAGCTCCAGGTAACGCCAAGTTTGGCCAGGCCATCGGCGATTTTGCGGGCTCGGGGAAGGTTGGCGGTGAAGGTGTCGTCGTCGAAGAAGTATTCTCGCACCTGAGGGAAGAGTTCGGTCATGTGCGCTACTTCGGCTACGACGTTTTCCGGGGAACGGACTCGATAGCGGTGGCCGCTGATGGTCTGGGGCCAGAGGCAGAAGGTGCATTGGCCGGGGCAGCCGCGGCCGGTGTAGAAGCTGATGTAAGGGTGCATGAGGTAGCCGATGAAGTAGCGTTCGATCTCCAGATCGCGTTTGTAAACGTCGGCCACCCAGGGGAGTTCGTCGAGGTTTTCAATGAATCCGCGGTCGGGATTGTGATGAATACGTCCGTCTTTGTCTTTGTAGGAGAGGCCTCGGATTTCCGACCAGGGACGGCCTTCGGCGACTTCTTTGCAGGTGTAGTCGAATTCTTTCCGGGCCACCCAGTCGATCGCCCAGGAGGCGTTGAGGGTTTCTTCCGGCAGAACGGTCGGATGAGGGCCGACGAAGCCGATGATAGTGTCGGGTTTCTGGTTTTTGATGGCCTCGGCGATGCGGCAGTCGTTGCGGAGGGAGGGAGTGGAGGTGTGGATGACGACCATGTCGTAATCTTTGGCAATGCGGAGGCATTGTTCGACGTTGATTTTGTGCGGTGGGCAGTCGAGGAGTCGGCTGCCGGGGACCAGAGCAGTGACCTGAGCCAGCCAGGTGGGGTACCAAAAACTGGTGACCTCGCGCCGGGCCTGGTAACGGGACCCGGCACCGCCGTCGAATCCCTCAAACGAAGGTGGATTGAGAAAGAGTGTCTTTCGCATACCCGTTCTATTCTTTCTCGCTAGAGCTTGTCCGAAAAAGGAAAAGACATCGGTTTATTTTTGTCTATATTGCCGCATGGGGGGACAAATAAAATAGATCTTTTCTTTCGACGCTATGGGG
>CAZBKV010000471.1:0-2158 GCA_964492575.1 uncultured Verrucomicrobiota bacterium
TCCCGAACCTTGCCGATCGCCCCGGCCCAAATCACCTCACATAACCGCCGCGTGTCTTCTGAAGCCTGACCTTGATTTCCCATCTGCGTAGCTACCCCGGCCTTCTCCGCCTCCTTAGCCACAACCCGAGATTCATACACCGTATGCGTCAACGGCTTCTCGCAATAGACGTGTTTCCCCCGCTTCAACGCTGCCACGGTCGCCACTGCATGCACATGATCGGGAGTGGCCACAACGACGGCATCTATCTCCTTCTCCATCTCATCCAGCATTTTCCGGAAATCTTTGTATCGCTTTGCCTTCGGCCAACGGCGATAGGAAGGCAGCGCCCGACGTTGGTCCACATCACACAGGGCTACGATATTTTCACTGGCTACTGCAGAAAGATCGGCATGGCCTCGCCCTCCCACGCCAATCCCGGCAATATTCAACCGTTCATTGGCCGGCAAGGCCCCGTTGAGGCCTAGTACCGTCCCTGGAATGACCTGGACGGTCGCAGCCACAGTTCCTGCCCGAGTCAAAAACTGCCGTCGGGTTAGACTCGATCGAGTTTGGTTTCTCTGTCTCATTTTCTTTCTCTCCTCTTCTGGTTCGGATTTTACTTTAGGAGCTTGGGAATCCTTTTGTCGATAAACGATTTGGGTTCTTTTTTATGGAACGAAACAAAATAAGTCTCTCCCGACCTTTGACCGTCCTGCAAGCCGGAAATCCGCTCTTGTTAGAGCCTCTCTTCCCGATTCTCTACGCCCTCGTCGGAGATTTTCCCTTTCAAACCATATTCCAGGAATCCCTTCGGCAAACCGAACCACTCCTCCAACTCCCGGGCCAACCGTTCCAGAGGCAGACCTACGACGTTACTCCACGATCCTTCCACCCGCTCGATGATCATCTCCCCATGCTCCTGGATCGCATAAGCCCCGGCCTTGTCCAGGACATGGACTTGCTGCAAATACCGCTCGATCTCTTCATCCCGCAACGGTCGAAACCACACCCGCGTCGTTTCTGCAAAGGCCCAGAACCGCTCCTTCTCTCGCAAGGCCAGACAGACTCCGGTGATCACTTGATGTTCCCGACCGGAAAGACGCCGTAACATCTCCCGTGCATGGTCAAGATCCCGCGGCTTTCCTAACACATGCTCGTCTAGACAAACCACGGTATCGGCCCCTAAGACCGTCCGATCCGGGAACCGCTCGCTTCCGATCACCGCCTTCAAAGTCGCATTCAACAAGGCCTGCTCCCGTCCGGTCAACTCCACGGCGTCCAACTCCCGTACCGAGACAGGTTGGACCTCAAACGGAATCCCTAAAAATCGCAAAAGCTGCTGTCGTCGAGGGGAAGCTGAGACAAGAACCAAGGAGGCGGCCTTCTGCAGTTGGGCACTTTCCGATTCCATGGGACAGGATTCCTCGATCTTTCCCGCTACTCGCCCATCACGGTGACCACCACCCGTCGGCTTCGCGGCCGGATGTCGCATTCCAATAGGAAGACCTGCTGCCAGGTCCCTAGGACCAACCGACCGTTTTGAATCGGGACACTCAACGAAGGCCCCAACATCGTCGCCTGCAAATGGGAATGTCCGTTGCCGTCATGCCAGGTCTGCTCGTGAGCATAAGAACGACTTGGAGGGATTAGACGGTCTAAGACTTCCGGCAAATCCCGTCGCAGTCCCGGTTCAAACTCAATGGTCCCTAACGCTGCGGTACTCCCAATAACAAACAAGTGGACGACGCCGGTCCGAACCCCTGAGGCTTGGACAATCTCTGCGACCCGATCGGTCAGGTCGTGCATGTCTCCATGCCCACTGGTCCGGAGCTCAATTTGCGATTGCTTCACCATGCCTGTTGGTATGCCCTGCCTTGCTTTTCTCCGCAAGCGGGAATGATCCGAAATGCGGGTCTGCTTGCCTTGCTTTCCCGATCAAGTTCGGCAGAGTGAAAGGAAAGAAAATGACCCGAATCGGCAAGGACAAGAGTCTTCCACCGGTGGCGTTGATCTTCTACAGCGCCCGAGGGAATCAGTATGGGCTGAACGTCCTTGCCGGGGCTTTAGAGCCGGAAGAAGAGGAAGGGATTTGTTCCCTCTCCTTCAGCCGGAATCTGGAAGAAACCCTTACCCTTAGTCGACAGGCCCTTCAAAAGGGGCAACGGGTGTTGGTGGC
>CAZBKV010000472.1:0-2156 GCA_964492575.1 uncultured Verrucomicrobiota bacterium
GGATAGACAGCGTCCCAGTCAGGCATGGGATCTTGGGTCCAGACCGGTGGCGGGGTCATCCCCAGGCACCAGTACACCGCGTTGCCCAGGAGATGACGGAACCAGGGCTGGGTAAAGTCTTGGGGGTGTCCGAGTGAGGTGTAAAAGATTCGGGAGCCTGTGCTGAGGTGTCGGGTCCATGCCACCGGTTCAGGAGAATGGTTCGGGATCGAGCCGTAAAGGAGAGGAACCGTGTCCGGTTTAAGAGGTCGAACTTGATAGAGGGAACCGAAAGCCTTTGCGTTGTGGAGGTTGACGGAATGGAGAATCGGATGGGCCATTGCTGCTTGGGCAGGATGAATTTGGACGATGGGGCCCGGCCGGTAATGTCCATGGTAATGTCCGCCTAGGATCTCCGGATCGAAGTCCGGCCAGATCGCCAGGTTAGGATTTTGGCGAGCGAGGGAAAGGCTTTTGCCACGAGGGGCAAAGGCATGGCTTGCGGTCCGAATCCCAAGCAGGGGTTTGCCGGAACGAAGATGAGCTTGAATTAGCTCCATCATTCTGCGTGGCAGCGCCCGGCGGCAGACACTTATTACAAGGAGATCGGCCTGGGCGATAGGACGTATGGGATGGAAGGCAAAATCGGTCAGATTCGTGCTGGCCATGACGAAGATGGAGCGGAACCCACGCCAGGCTAATTCTCGGGCGGCAAAACAAGGCAAGGTCTCCCAGGTATGGTATTCGTTTTCGCCAATGATCCAGACGATGGTAGGACGACGGTCTTCAGCGAAATGGAACGGGGATCCTCCTAGAATGTCACTACTGACGACGGTAGGGCACCAGTACCGCTCAACATGTTCGATCATTAAGTCGGTCCCGACAAAGTGACTGACCCAGGGTCTTCGACGAGGATTGTACATAGTGTCGGTAAGGTCCCGGACCAGGAACGTCTGGAATCCTTGGGTTACGAGTTGGCGGATCCCGAACGGTCGGCCTAAGACGCACATATTGAGGTGCACACCGAGGATCAACACATGGCGGATTTGGCGTTGAGCCAGCAGTCCAAAGATCTCCGGACCGGAGTCGGAAACCGCATCTTGGGGAGCAATCCAGATGGCCGGATTTTCTCGGGTCCAGACACGGGAAGGTTTTCCGACTCCGGGCGCGTCACATCCTCCGTCAGAATCATCAATCGGCAAGGGAGGCTCACGGGTTGCGTCCCAACCGTACCATCCCCTCAGATGCGGGAAACGCTTTTCACCGAGAGATCGTGCTTGTTGAGCGCACTTTCGTTGAGGCGTCCCGGCGTAAAAGGACATGGTGTCGCTGGGAGCATGGATGATAAAGACGCCTCGTTTTCGCAAGGCCCGTAAAAAGCGGTCCACTCGCGGGGCCATCTCTTGCACGCGATGTTGGGCACTGGAACACCAATGCCGATCCCACATGTCACACACGATGACGGCCGTGTGGGAAGGATCGAGGCGCACCGTCCGTTGGATGGGAATCCAAACGTTGGTTTGTCCAGGGACCGGAAAGCGTTGGCGGGCATGAAAGAGTAAGGCCGAGGATGGCCCGGCGTTCCCGGTCGGGATCATTCCGACGGCGAAGACCAGCCAGAATATTTTGAAGCTTTTCATTGGATTCATCAAAAGAGGGATTTTAAGCGGTAAGAGAAAAACAAGGCGAGACTAGATTGGAATTTTTCCGGAGGTTTTCAGGAAGCTAGAAGGATCCTGATCTCTTCAGACGTTAGACGGCGCCAGGTGCCGATCGGGATACCGGTAAGACGGAATCGGCCGATCCGGACGCGAAGGAGGCGTAGGGTCGGATGTCCCACCGCAGCAGTCATGCGCCGAACCTGTCGGTTCTTACCTTCCACAAGCTCTAACCCGATCCAGCAGGTGGGAACGCTTTTTCGGAATCGGATGGGTGGATCTCGAGGCGGAATCAACGGCGGCTGTCGATCGTCCCATACAGCCTGAGTGGCCGGATCTTCAATGGGTGGAGGGTCGATTCGCCACACCCGACAAGGTAAGGTTCGGCGGCCTTGAATGACCACACCACGGGCCAGTTGTTCCAGGGCTTGATCCGATGGGATTCCCTCCACTTGAGCCCAGTATTCCCGGGGATGGCGTCGCCAAGGCGGCAGGAGCCTTCCCGGTAGCCACTTTTCG
>CAZBKV010000473.1:0-2156 GCA_964492575.1 uncultured Verrucomicrobiota bacterium
ATGAACGGCTGACCAGCCGACCACTCCCCTTCTGGGAAGCCTGGAAAGCCCAAACCTCAGTCCAATGACAGCCCCCAAATCAAAGGAAAGTAAGTGTTGAGGTCTCTGTCTCTCAAGACCGCTGCGTTGGAAACCTGTCATTCCGGCACCAAGAGGACATCACCTCCTACCCCAAACAAAAAGGCCGGAATCCTTTTGGACCCCGGCCCCTCGTTTCCCCTCCAAAGAACGGCCCTCTAACCTTGTTTGGCTGCGAGGGCGGCTTGTGCTTTCTCTACTAAACTCTTAAAAGCAGCCTCATCGGTCGCGGCCAAATGAGCCAACACTTTCCGGTTCAGCTCAATCCCGGCCGCCTTCAAACCGGCGATAAACTGACTGTATCGCATCCCGCAAGCCCGCGCCGCGGCATTGATCCGAATCTGCCACAGCCGCCGAAACTCCCGCTTCTTCCGCCGGCGATCCCGATAGGCATATTGCAGACCGTGATCCAGGGCGTCGGAAGCATAACGATAAAGCTTCGACCGACGCAGGCGAAAACCCTTCGCCATCTTCAGGATCCGTTTCCGACGCCGACGTGTCGCTGGAACATTCCGAACTCGCATAACACTCCTTTCTTCCCTTCCCCAACTCCGTTCTGATTCAAACTCCTCCTCCAGCCAAAAAACCTAGGCAAACGGCAGCGATTCCAAAACCCGATGCGCATCGGCATCCGCAACCGGCACATCCTTGCGCATCTTCCGCTTCCGCTTCGGCCGCTTGCTGCTCAACAGGTGCCGATGCCCCGCCTTCTTCCGGAGAACTTTCCCCGTGGCCGTAATCTTAAATCGTTTCGCAACTGCTTTACAGGTCTTCACTGATCTTGCCCTTCGCATACCATCACCCTCTCTTCCTCATCAAAGGCCCGTCAGCCTACTGCGCCCGGCCCACCTCGACAAGTCAGAAGAAAGAAAAACTTCTCCGACCTTCCCTCTCTCTTCGGCCGGTTTCTTCTCGCTCGTTCGTATAAAGCATCTGTCCAAATCCCTGCCCTGAAAGGAAAAGAAAATTGCAGGTAGGGCGCGCTGTCCTCAGCGCGCCGATCCAAAAATCGTTTCGGCGGTTTGCGGACAAACCGCCCTGCCTTTCTTTCTCCTCTCCCCGTTCACGGGAGTCCCCCTCAGGGAGCTATTAGACCGATGCCAAAGAAAATCCTAAAGAAAAAATGGCGGGAGTGGCGGGGCTCGAACCCGTAACCTCTGCCGTGACAGGGCAGCGCTCTAACCAGTTGAGCTACACCCCCGCGCGTTCCTTCAACGCGCCCGAAAAAATAGAAATCTCTGCCCCACTCGTCAACCCCGATTTTCACAAATTTCGTTCCTTCAAAGACTTTCTCTTGCGATTTTATCGATCCCTAAAACTCCTCCCCCCAATCCCTTTGCCTCCAGACTCGACAAACTCTATCCTCCACGCCAAAAACGAAAACTCGATCAAAAACAACATAGAACAAAAACCAAAAACAGCAAAAAAGACGGCCATGAGACTCTCACAACACGTCGGCAAAACATTACGGGAAACACCTAAAGACGCCCAAATCCCTTCCCACGCCCTTCTCCTGCGGGCCGGATACATCGCCCAAGTCGCCGCAGGCATCTACATCTATCTCCCCCTCCTGACCCGAACGTTGGAGAAAATCTGTCGCATCATCCGGGAGGAGATGACCGCCGCCGGTTCGGAAGAACTCCTCATGCCGGCCATCCAACCGATGGAGCTGTGGGTGGAATCCGGCCGATGGGAGCGATATACGGCCGTGGACGGCATCATGTTCGCCTTCAAAGACCGACGCGGCAGTACCGTCTGCCTCGGCCCTACCCACGAAGAGGTCGTTACCGCCCTCATGCGCCGCGAAATCAGCTCCTACAAAGACCTCCCCAAAAACGTCTTCCAAATCCAAACCAAGTTCCGCGACGAAATCCGGCCCCGCTTCGGTCTGATGCGCGCCCGCGAGTTCATCATGAAAGACGCCTACAGCTTCGATGCCGACGAAGAAGGCATGGAACGTTCCTACCAGGCCATGCGCCAGGCCTACCACCGAATCTGCCAACGCATCGGGTTTAACTACCGAGAGGTGGAGGCGGACCCCGGTGCTATTGGCGGTTCCAGTAGCCACGAATTCATGG
>CAZBKV010000474.1:0-2152 GCA_964492575.1 uncultured Verrucomicrobiota bacterium
ACATACATTCCGACGGAGTGGCAAATATTGGAAGGGGCTCTTCAGCCAGCAGGATTTTATATGACCTGGTTGTACGATCCATCCTTTTGCTGGAGTTTTAATCCAGAGAAACGAAAGTGGGAGAAGAATACAAATTCTTGGTTGTGCAAGAGTCGGATGATCTTAGGAGCGGATACCAAGTATTGGTGGCAACTTGTGATTGGGCCGAAAGAGATAAACCTAGCCTTAGCGCCTCGGAAAGGGCAGTCGGAATATGGGATATGAACTGATTCGGACTTTGCAGACGTTGGGGATTCCGGAGTTGTCGGAGGCAGAGCGGATCGAATGGTTGGGATCGGATCAATTCATCGCTCATCCTGCCCGGTATAACGGCGAGGTTGTGGAGGGGATGACGGTAGAGGGGAAGGTGGTGGAATGGACCAATGCGTGGCCGTTGCGGATTCAGTACACGGTGAGTCGGAAGGAGGCCGGGAAAGATGTTCGGGAGGAGTGGAAGATATGGTATAAGTACAATGGACCTGCTCACTGGCCACCGGAAGAAATTTATCGGCAAAAAGCGGGAGAGAAAGACCAAGTTTATACGATCCGAATAGTCAAGTTTGAGCCGGGGATCAATCCGGCGCATAAGGATGGTTATCCCCCTTATGATTTTCTCCCTAAAGAACGGTCGATTACTCATCTTTTTATAAATTCTAATGCAGTGGCGTACCGGATTACTCCGTCTGGCCAGATGGTTCGGTATGGTTTAACGGCCCCGAAGGTACCTCGGGAAGTTTTACTGTGGGAAAGGGAGCGAAAAGAACGGCTTTACCGGGGAATCTTCCTTTTTGCTGTAGGAGCTTCTCTTGTGGCTTTGATAGGAGTGATCCTTTCCCGCCGCCGAGGGGCGAAGCGGGAGAAATAAAGAAGTAAAAATGTAAATATAGAAAGGAGGTAGATTATGAAAAAACGCACAAAACTTATTAAAACGGTAGTTTCGGTTGTGGGATCAGGTGTTATGTGTTTGTTTAGTTTAGCAAGTGCTTGTTATGTGCAGGTTGACAAGGAATGTCCTTTAACTTTTGGTAGTTGTCAATTGGTATATTTTACCACTTATCATGATGTTGAGATAGCTTCTCTTGGACAACTTGGATATGATTCGTTTTATAACAATGCTACTGAAAAATGCGTGTATAACTGTAATGGGGAAAGAATAACTGCCTATGTTGAATTTTTCACTACGGGTAATCCATGTATCGGAACCGGTACAGGCACAAACAACTAAAACACTTCTAAGTTCATAAGGTGCTGTTCCGCAGACCCGGCTTGTTAAAGAAGATGCGGGAAGCTGCCCAGGGAGAATCTACTCAGGGTCGATGGCTTGTGAGGGTAGGGGCCGGGCTTCTTCTGGTATTAGGAGGAGTCAAGGGGATTAGCCTGGCGGTAGCCGGGGAACAGATGGCCGCAAGGATCGACCCGGTGTTGAGAATTCCTCTATCCACTTCGGCGATGATTGCCGGAGGGACGGAGGTGATTGTGGGCATAGGATGTCTGATTATGGTCTCTCGTCCCTGGCTGGCCGCGTGGGGATTTGTTGGATTAGGACATCTCTGGCTGATCTATCAAGGGATTCGCGGGGTGTTACCCGAGCCGGGCCGGTGTCCTTGCCTTGGGCAGCTTCCTATCTGGTTTCCGTGGCTTGGGGCTTATGAGACTCCGATTCTTCTGAGTATTGCGTTGTGGTATGTGTTGGTCGGGTGGGGGTTGGTTTTATGGGGCACGAGTAACTCGATTCAGAGGGAGCAAGAATGAAGGGGAATCGCAAATGGGCCGCGATCGGGGCGATTCTGTTGGTTTATGGGCTCTTTGGGCTCTTCTCCCTGGGGCTTCCTCTGAAGGAGGCGCTTGCTGTAGGTGGGGATGATGGGTTTGAGCTGGCGAAGTCGATGTTGGTGGAGCGGCATCCGGAGCTGGCGAGCCGGATGTGGAATGATCAACCGTGGCTGCATACGCTGATTCACGCCTGGTTGTTTCGACATTTTGGGGAGCGGGCGATTTATCCGCGCCTTTTTAGTTTTCTTTCGGTGGGGGTGATGGGCTATACGGTGGGATGGGCATTGGGGAGGGAATTGGGATTTGTCGGGGGATTTCTTTTTATGCTGCTGTATTTAAC
>CAZBKV010000475.1:0-339 GCA_964492575.1 uncultured Verrucomicrobiota bacterium
GAGAAGTCGGTGTCTGGGTTATTTTGGCGCAACTGTTTCGGTTCGTCTCAGTCTAACCCGTTGAAAACCAAGAACTTCCAATTTTTCCGAAACCCGGAACAAATCCTGCAACCACACAGAAGAAGCATGGAGAACCGAAACCAAGGTAACCCCGGCCTCACTCACAGGCTTCCGAGTCTGTGGGGGTGGATTGTTGTATGGATCGCCAGCAGCCTCACCGGCCTGTCCGCAGCCGGTCCGGCCCTTCACTTGCGCCTGGATCCTACGCCGCCGCCGCGGATCAGTGCCGGATCCTGGTCGTATGCCGACGTGGTCAAGCAAGTGGCGCCCAGTGTAGTT
>CAZBKV010000475.1:349-2145 GCA_964492575.1 uncultured Verrucomicrobiota bacterium
TGGGGAAACCGGGAAGATGTCATCTGTGTTGTTTTGTCGCAACTGTTTCGGTTCGTCTCAGTCTAACCCGTTGAAAACCAAGAACTTCAAACTTCTCCTTCAACCGGAACAAATCCTGCAACCCCAACAGAAAGGATGAAAAACCAAAACCAAAGCAACCCCGGCCCAACGCCCAGACTCCAGAGTCTGTGGAGCTGGATTATTATATGGATCGCCAGCAGCCTCACCAGCCTGTACGCAGCCGGTCCGGCCCTTCACTTGCGCCTGGATTCTACGCCGCCGCCACGGATCAGTACCGGATCCTGGTCGTATGCCGACGTGGTCAAGCGAGTGGCGCCCAGTGTAGTTAATATCTACACCACCCGTCGGGTGATCGAAGAGTCGCAGGAGCCCTTTATGGGCGATCCGTTTTTCTGGTACTTTTTTGGAGCACCGTTTGGGTTTGAGTCGATCCCCAAGGAACGACGCGAGCAAAGTCTCGGTTCAGGCGTGATCGTCACGCCCGATGGATATATATTGACAAACAACCACGTGATTGAAGGGGCCGAAGAGATCCGGGTCTATTTTCCGCATTCGCGGCGGACCCTTCCGGCCCGGGTAGTGGGGACGGATCCGGCGACCGATATCGCCGTATTGAAGGTGGAAGCCAAGGACTTACCGGCTGCTGTGTTGGGCGACAGTGACAAGATCGAAGTAGGAGACGTGGTGCTGGCGATCGGCAATCCGTTCGGGGTCGGTCAGACGGTCACCGTCGGGATCGTCAGTGCCAAAGGGCGTGGCGGCATCGGGATCGCCGATTACGAGGATTTCATCCAAACCGATGCCTCGATCAATCCCGGCAACTCCGGTGGGCCGCTGGTCGATGGAGCCGGTCGGGTCATTGGAATCAACACGGCCATCCTGAGCCGGAGCGGGGGCTACCAGGGAATCGGATTTGCCGTCCCGATCAACATGGCCCGTTACGTCCTGGAGCAGATTGTAAAACACGGCCGGGTGGAACGAGGGTACCTGGGACTTGTGTTCCAGGATCTGACCGCAGATTTGGCGGAGTTCTTTGGGGTAAAAGGAACGAAGGGGGTGATCGTGTCGGAAGTCAAACCCGGTTCGCCGGCCGAACAGGCAGGATTTCGAGCCGGGGATGTGATTGTGAAGTACGATGGCCAATCGGTCACCGACAGCCATCAACTCCGTGTCTTGATCGGGCAAACCCGTCCCGGTACGCAGGTCGAGATCGTCTTCCTTCGGGACGGCCGACAGCACCGCGTGACCGTGCGATTGGAACGGCTTCCGTTACGGCGCAGGGCCGGCTTGAGTCTCCGGCGACGCTGGCAGGAACCGAGTCGACCGCAGTTGCCGCCGCTGGCTGGGGTCCAAATCGCCAATCTGGACATTCGCTACCGCTACCGGTTCCAGATCCCAACGCGGATTCAAGGCGTAGTGATTGTGGAGGTCGCTCCGAATACCCCGGCCGAAGAAGCTGGCCTGCAGCCTGGGGATGTGATCTTGGAAATCAATCGCATTCCGGTCCGATCGGTCACCGAAGCAGTTCAGGTGGCCCGGACCATACGAGGTCCGAAAGTCCTGCTCCGCATTTGGCGGGATGGAGTCACGCGCTATCTCGTCGTGCAATCCGTCCCCCAAGCGGTGGGGCCATAAATAGAGGAAAAAGAGCAGCGAGATTTTGCATGAGAAGCCATCGGTCAAACAACGGTCTCGAAGAAAAAAGAAAGGTAGGGCGGGATGTCTCATCCCGCAGGGAGATAAATGAGAATTGGGTAGGGCGCACTGTCCTCAGC
>CAZBKV010000476.1:0-1877 GCA_964492575.1 uncultured Verrucomicrobiota bacterium
ACCCTCACCTGCGAAACCTCCGGTGCAACGATCTTTTATACCACAAACGGTTCCATCCCTACTTTAACCAATAGCTTCCGTTACACCGGCCCGATCCGCATCGCCGGAACCACGGTCGTTCGAGCCCGGGCCTTCAAAGACGGAATGCTCCCCTCCCGTACCAAGACCTGCACCTACCTCTTCATCGACGACATCTTAAAACAATCCCCGGACGGTAGCCCGCCACCCGGCTGGCCCAGCTCCTGGGGCCAGAACGTCGTGGACTACGGAATGGACCCGGAGATCGTCAATGACCCCAAATACGGTCCCAAACTCCGCGATGCCCTCCTCTCCATACCCAGCTTCTCCATCGTAATGGATCTCAAAGACCTCTTCGATCCCCAACGCGGCATCTACGCCAATGCCCGAAACCAAGGCCGTTACTGGGAACGTCCCTGCTCCGTCGAACTCATCTACCCCGACGGCCGGAAAGGGTTTCAGATCGATTGCGGGATCCGGATCCGCGGTGGATTCAGCCGAAGCGGCAACAACCCCAAACATGCCTTCCGCCTCTTCTTCCGCGCCGATTACGGTCAACCCAAGCTGAAGTATCCCTTATTCGGCGACCAGGGGGCCGATGAGTTCGAAAACCTCGACCTCCGCACGTTCCAAAATTATTCCTGGAGCTTCCAGGGCGACAGCCGCGGGATCTTCGTCCGCGATCAATGGAATCGAGACACCCAACTGGCCATGGGACACCAAGCCGAACGAGGTTGGTTCTGTCACCTCTTCATCAACGGCCAGTATTGGGGACTCTACAACACTTGCGAACGTCCGGAAGCCTCCTACGGCGCCACCTATTACGGCGGGAAAAAGGAAGATTACGACGTCATCAAAGTCGAAGCCGGTCCCTACACCATCATGGCTACCGACGGCAACATGGACGCCTGGCGCCGCCTCTACAACGCTTGCAAACAAGGCCTCGCCAGCGACGCCGCCTATGAACGTATCCAGGGGCGAAACCCCGACGGCACACCTAACCCTGACTATGAAAACCTCATCGACGTCGATAACCTCATCGACTACATGCTCATCATCCTCTACGGCGGAAACCTCGACGCCCCGGTCTCCAACTTCCTAGGCAATACCCGCCCGAATAACTGGTACGGCATCCGCCACCGCTACGGCCTGTCCGGCGGATTCAAATTCTTCATCCACGACGCCGAGCATACCCTCCTCAACGTCCACGAGAACCGTGTCGGGCCCTTCCCGGCCGGCGAAAGTTCCGTCGTCTACAGCAACCCCCAATGGGTCTGGCAAAAGATGTGGGCCAACCCCGAGTTCAAGATCAAACTCGCCGACCACATCTACCATCACTTCTTCCACGGCGCTCTCACGCCGGAGGCCTGTATCCAGCGCTTCGACCGTCGCATCCAGGAAATCGACCTTGCCGTCTACGCCGAATCTGCCCGCTGGGGAGACGCCAAACGAAGTCGTCCCCTTACCCACGACGACTGGGAACGCGCCGTCCAGGATGTCCGTGAAAACTTCCTCCGCCAACGTACCCAAATCGTCCTCCAACAACTCAAAGCCAAAGGGCTCTATCCGGATGTCGATCCACCGCAGTTCACTCCTTACGGCGGTGTCGTCGATGCCGATTACCAACTCCAAATGACTGCCTCCCGTGGAATCATCTACTACACCATCGACGGTTCCGATCCACGGCAACGCGGCGGTGCCGTGGCCCCTACCGCCCGACGCTATACCCACCCGATCCAAATCCATGAACCGGTCCGGATCAAAGCCCGAGTTCTGGACGGGACCACCTGGAGCGCCTTGGCCGACGCTACCTTCTATCCCCGTCGCTCCTTCGGCCAAATCCGTATCACCGAACTGAT
>CAZBKV010000476.1:1887-2142 GCA_964492575.1 uncultured Verrucomicrobiota bacterium
CGCCCCGAAGGCGACATCGACGGCGACCAATTCGAGTTCCTCGAATTAAAAAACGAGAATTCCTTTACCGTGGATCTCAGCGGTTGCCGGTTTACTGACGGAATTCGTTTCACCTTCCCGCTAGGAACCAAGCTGGCCCCAGGCGCCTTTCTCATCCTTGTCCGCAACCCGGAAGCCTTTGCCCAGCGGTATCCCAACGTCCCTATCGCCGGCACCTACGAAGGTCGACTCGACAACGGCGGCGAACGCGTCACC
>CAZBKV010000477.1:0-2123 GCA_964492575.1 uncultured Verrucomicrobiota bacterium
GTGCTGAGGATCCAACCAGGCCAAGGCCGTACGGGTTCCGCCGTCGTAGAGCCGCACGGCGGCCACCCATCGGCCGTCCGGAAGCCGAATCAAATTCGGTCCCCCAACCCGCACACCCAAATCCTTCCAAACCCACTTCCGATAAGGAGGCTTGGCAATCCCGACTTGCGCACTCGGTTCTCCCCTGTCCCGACGCAACAGACAAACGGCCCGACCATCCGGGGCGAATCGAATCGTCGCTTCATTGGGATCGCCTTGGGTGAAGAGATCCGGAACCCAGATCTGAAAGTGAACCCCATCGGTGCTGCGATAAAGATGGGTTGTGCGCGGGAGGACCGTTTTGTATCCAACGCTGAAGGCCTCCTTTCCGTGCCAGGTCACCCGCCAGAGCCAAAAGTTCGGATCCCCAATCGGAACCGGTTGACTCCAATGCCGGCCGTCCTTGGAAAACCAAGCATAGGTCTGATGTCGAATCGGGGACGGCGGATGCATGGCTCCGGCTGCCACCAGCATAAGTCGGCCCTCCGGGGTGATGCAGAGCTTAGGATCCCGGAGGTCCGCCTTCGAAGAGGTCAACCGTGCGGCGGAGGTCCAATGCACCCCGTCTTCCGAAGTCAAAACCCGAATCGCTCCATCCGGGGAGACATGGGCTTTCCCTTCTCGAAAGACACAGAACCATTGCCCTCCAAAGCGGATCAAATCCGTAAAGGCATTGTGTGGGGCTCCGTCCCAGATCTTACGTACACTCACCACTTCCGGCCCCCGCGGAGGTTGGTAGCCGTAGCGCCGGTAGATTTCGCTTAACGGGACCTCTGCTCCACCTCGACGGCGACTCTCATCCGCCGCTTCCATAAAGGCGAAGATCTCGATCGTCTCTTCCGGAGACACTGGGGCGATCCCAGTCCGGAAAAAGCGGATGATCTCTGCGACCAAAGGCGCATAGCCGTCAAATTCGCCGACCTCACTCCGACCCCGCGTGCCTCGAGCCCAGCCGCCGTAGCCTTTTGCCTCGCGATAGATCCCTTTCCGACCACCTTCCCAACGGCCGATGACTTCAATCCGACCGTCTGCGGTTTTGATACGACGGACACTCACACATCCACGGCCCATGACCGTAAAAAGGGACTCCACCCCATGAATCCCGTACCAGAACAGCTCCGGATGGGTCGGTTCGATATGGCAGGGGCTCGTCGTTTCTGCCTCCAATACGATGCCGATCGACCCGGCCCGGACCTCTTGCGTCTTTCGTCCAAACCGTAAGGCCGAAGCACTAAACACCGGCACATGGTAAACCTTCGCCAACCGGAAAATCGCCAAAACATCCCCTAACGAAGCCGCCATGGGCTTGTCGATGAAGAGAGGTTTCCGTGCCAGGATCACCGGAATCGCCTGCCAAAGATGACAGCGACCGTCCACACTCTCCAGCATCACCGCATCGACATGCCGACAAAGCTCGTCAATGCTGTCGTACAACCGAACGCCAAATTGCTCCTGTAACTGCCGGGTAAAACGATCGATTCGATCCCGGCTCGCTGCAAGATCCGGGCTGCCGCCCCGAAAGGCCGCTACGACCTTGGCTCCGGAGATATGCCCTTTGGCCTTCGGATCATTCAGTAGCCGCGTAAAGGCCACAACATGGGAGGTGTCTAATCCGATCATTCCGATCCGCAACTCTCCCCCTCGGGCAAGGAGATTTGAGCTGAGCAGGACAGCTATCAAAATGTAAGCTGTTTTCATGCTAGGTAGCCTGCCACAAGGCTTTTTCCCTGCCAACCCAGAATCCAACCGGACAGAAAGCAAGAGCGTGGTCCCCGAAAGAAAAAGCAATCGCCTTGCGACAAGTGGTAATAGACTTCCAGGTTAAATAACGATCGACGTTATGTGAAAAAGTTAAAATTTCGAACTATATCCTCCACAAATCGTGGCCTTGAAAAATGTAAGAAAATGTAAAAAACCTTGCATTCCCCCTCCGAAGTCTCATAATGAAAAGCTATGAAAACCCTACAAAGGTATGCACAACAGAAACGATGGCTTTCCTATGCTGTCGGTGTGAGTGCGATTGCGATGGCAGCCGGTGTCCTTGGGCAGGTGACGGTTCCTGAGGAATTTGCCCTGCCGATGGA
>CAZBKV010000478.1:0-2121 GCA_964492575.1 uncultured Verrucomicrobiota bacterium
CTCTGCGTGAGATCGCTCTTGACCCAAGCGATTACGGTGATTTGCGACGTGATGGAGTTCAACGACGGCGAAGGGGGGATCTCCACGTAATCGTCCACGCCGTCAAAGTAGAGCGCCTTCCCGACGACGCCCTCCACCCACCTTGCCCCCTGAATCCTGCTGTCGTTTCCGTTTCGGGAGGAATCCCTCGCCACCGTCCCCTTACCCTCGTCAAACTTCCAGTAGGCTATGGGGGCAGCCTCCCCACCCCAAGCGGTTGCGCAAAGCCCGATCGCCAGGGTTAACGCTATGATGAACTTTCTTCCCCGCTTTGTCATCATGCGTTCACCTCCGTTATGCTTCATTGTTTCCATTCACCGAGCGCATTGCGTTGCGATGTAGCGCAGGTTGCCGTCCCTCACCGCTTCGGCTTTGTCGGCCCGATGTATTCACGGGCGACGACGACCTGTCGAACCAGACCCGGTTCACGTATCCCGGCGGCGCCTTGGTGATGTAGAGCAAAATCCAGATGAAGTTCAGTTTGAGCCGCTCGTCTTTTAGCCATCTGAAGCTTTCAATGGGGAAGTCTTAATATATATAATTACTAATTATTTCCGTCTTTCCAGCCTGCTTAATTCCGCAAGCCCCAAGGTATCAACCTCTATTTTCTTACCATTGACCATTATCGTACCTTTCCATCTGATGTAAGGCCAGACAAAGGAACCTCGCCAGCCTTCTCTCTCCCACACATGCTCTCGGGTAAACTCTACCTTCCCTTTGAGGTCAACCTCGCCTCCCTCGAACTTCCCTTTGAGCCAGTAACTCTTGGGGCTTACCGTGCCGTCATCGCGATACTCGTAGTCGTCAAAGGCGAAGTCCAAACCTCTCTTGGGAAAGTTGAGCCTCCCCGAATGGGTCCAGACCTCCTTGGTCAGCGGATGGAAGCTCTCGTAGATGATCAGGTCAAACTCCCCGTCGTTCTGTGAGATAGCTATGGCGGTGTAACTTGCGGGATGGTGTCCTCTCCTTGGGTTGGGACCAGCCCAGCGATGATACTCCCTGTCCTTGACGCCCCATCCTTTGAAGGTCAGCTCCCCCACCTCGGGCATCTTCAACTTGGCGGTAAAAGAGCCGAACCAGATGAATCCTCCCCAGACGTTGTAAGTATTGGGAGCATCGGGATGGCCAATCCCGAAGACGACGTAGGGTCCTGTTGGCTTTCCTAGCCAGAAGGGGATTCCCCTCGTCCTCATGTCAATGACCAGCGAATGTCTTCGGTCACGGCTGCAAACCTGATAGGTCCATCTCGGTTTGGGATAGTGGTAAGTGGTTGACAAAATGAAAGGCCCCGAAGGGTCGGTGTAGATTGTGGGTGCGGGATACTTCTTGCCATCATCGTAGTGGAATGGAAGAGCGTAGCCAGGGCGATATCCCTTCCCGTCAAGCCAGATGGACATCCCGCCTCGGACGGGAACCTTTATCCCGCCCATGAAGATGAGGGTGTGCTTGCCGTCCTCGGTCTTTCCGAGGCCGTAGATGAAAAGGCCGTTTCCGAGTCGTATCCCACAGAAACCTTTGAACGGTGGCTTAGCGTCCACGATGCTGCCTTTCCTCTCTAGCGTTATGCCGAACGGATACTCATCCTCAAGGGTGGGAATGTCCCTCATCCAACTGTTGCTCTTGGTCAACCGAACACCGGAATGCGTCCACTCCCTTACCTTTCCCTGGGAAATTTTGCCTGCCTCCTTTACATCGGACTGGGCAACCTTGCAGTCCATTACCAATAGCAAGACCGACATGAAAATAAGCACTTTTCTCATATCTTACCTCTGGTTTGGTTAATTAGACGTTTTTCAATGGCAAAACCTTCGATGTCTCTTTCGCTCCGATTGATTTCGTCGCTTTTGCATATTCACCAAGGCCTATCCTGTGGATGATGATCCTTTCGGGCTTGATCCTTCCCCTCTCGTATAGCCGAACCACCGCCTCCATATTGGCCATCCCTTCCTTGCCCAGGGGCTTGACGGCCATGATCGTCAAGTCGTGCCTGTACCAGAGCGATTGGTCCACTTCAAACCTCTCCCAGATGACGCCGAAGAGCATCACCCTGTCCTTCGACATCTCAAACGATGAGAGTACAAA
>CAZBKV010000479.1:0-2114 GCA_964492575.1 uncultured Verrucomicrobiota bacterium
TGAACCAATTCCTGTTGATAGGGGTATCCTCCCAACAGGAAGGTAGAACCATCTTCCCGTACCGCTAGCAAGGGAACCGCATACCCTTTATAATAGTCCTTCTTTCCCCCGGCATCCACCGCGACAATATTCGTCAAGGACCAAGGCAAGGTTGTTTGGTAGAACTCGTTGTCGCCCCAGGCCACAAGACTCCCATCCGCTTTGAGGGCTACACAGTGATTCTTTCCTCCATCAACGGCCACTACATTTGTCAATCCCACAGGGACATCGCATTGCCTGTAATCATTCGCTCCCCAGGCAACTACTGTTCCATCGGACCGAACCGCCAGGCTACAATAATCCCCAGCTCCAACGGCAATAACATCATGCAAATCAGCTGGCACATCACATTGACCGTACGAATTATCCCCATAAGCCACCACGGTTCCATCGTTCTTGAGAACTAAGAGATGCTTTTGCCCCACAGCAAACGCCACCGCATTGGTAATTTGCATCAAGTCCGGATTCTCCGGCACGGTGAAGAGATGACCGTTTTCAAGAAGGGCAACCATAAAAAGATCAGAAATTTTTGATCCTACTGAATAGAAATCAAACTGTTTGACATCATCAGGAACAGTTACGGTTTGAGTAATATTAGTTCTCATCCATTGGACAAGGGTGCGTTTTCCTATTACAGCTCCTCCGAAAATACCATGAATAGCAATATGAGTAACATTAGTTAATCCTGGAGGAATCCCAAAAAGGGAAGGGATGGGGGCAGAAATGGTCCCATTCTTATATAAAATCAAAACTTCGAAACTTTTATTGATTACAATATTCTGGACATTCGTCTGGCCGTCTACCAAATCACAGCATCCCTTCATATTCCCTCCCCAAGCTACAACCCGATGATCTTCTGTAATAGCATAGACGTTGTATGGGCCAGCTTTGACTTTGCGAAAGACCAAGCCCTGCGGCGCTGGAGGGATATAGCAGTAACCCCAGCAGACTAAACGACCTGGAGGACGCGAACGAACAGGAATCGCTTTTACACTTAGACTACACCCAAGGAAAGTTGCTGCAAGAAAGATCCATCCTTTTCGCATAGCTCCCTCCGTTTGGTTTATTGATAAAATCAGTTTATCCTTGTGCTACAAGATGTCAAAAGCTTCTTATCAGATTCTATTTTTAAAGAAACGAGGAAAGGCATGAGGAGAGGAATTAGGATTAAGGAATTTTGATATCGATAGAAGGTGTGGGAAAGAATCGAAGCGAGAAGGCAGATGGGGAAGGAGATAATGGAACGGTAAGGAGGAAAAGAGACAGTATCGATGGGGACTCAAGGGAGATTACGGACACTACAGCAGGAAATACACATGACGTCTGATACCGTGGGTCATCGTCTTAGGACGGTAACTATGCGAAATCGGAAACCACGTCTAAAAGTGAACGCCTTCGGCCCCCTCCTCAGAGTAGGGCCAAAAAGCCAAACAAAAAATGGTACGCCCGGTGCGACTCGAACGCACGACCCTCTGCTTAGAAGGCAGATGCTCTATCCAACTGAGCTACGGGCGCACCCTTCGCCGGTCTTTTTCTTTACCGGCTGTTCTTTACAATTGGCACAAACCGAAAATTGGATCAAGTTTTAATATCGTTATCATTTCCAAAGATCTTCCCCAACCCTCAAAAACCCCTCTCCTACACCCGCCCTTCCTGAACCAAACGAGCAAAATGCTCAAACGACCGATCATACGTCCGCTCCGCATCCGGCGGGAAACAGCACGCCGGCAGCTGCCGCATCTTCAGATGGTACTGAAGGCACTCACAACACATACCCTTCCTCGAACAGGGAGAATACGTACAATTGCACCGCTTCAGGTTTTTCTCTTTCTGGCACTCCATTGTTCAACCCCTCCGTTTCCGGTTTCGTAGTTAGGTGCTTTTTTCAGAAGCCTCTTCAAGCATTTTTGACCTTCAAACACAAGCTCCCAACCTACGTCAAGCCATCCTTCCTAGCGCTCATCCGAAAAATCGGTTGGGTTGTTTAAAGGAAAGGCTTTTGAGGAGAAAAAACATCGGATGAAAGGCAGGATCGCAGCGGATGGAAGGATAGAGGAAAAGAATTTCTTGCGGCG
>CAZBKV010000480.1:0-2098 GCA_964492575.1 uncultured Verrucomicrobiota bacterium
CTGGGAGCCACGGTCGTGAAATGGCCCCTGAAAACCAAATGCTGCGGCGGAAGCTTGACGGGTATCGTGCCGCAGGCCGGTCTTCGATTGGTCTATATCCTGCTAAAAGAAGCGATCAAACGGGGCGGTCAGGTCATCGCTACCGTTTGTCCGCTCTGCCAATTTAACCTGGATGCTTATACGGATAAGATTGCAGCACGTTGGGAACTGGTTTCGATCCCGACGGTCTATTTCACTCAACTGATGGGAATCGCGTTCGGGATGAAACCCGAAGAGCTCGGACTGCAGCGGAATTTGGTCCGACCCCAAGCAGTAGAGGCCTTAGCTGGATAAAAAGACCAAATCAACAGCAAAACGGGTGAGAAGGATTAGATCTATGGCTGAACAGCAGGAAGTTCGAATCGGTTTTTATATCTGCCACTGCGGACACAACATTGCCGCAACGGTAGATTGTGCCGAGGTGGCACGCTATGTGTCCACGCTCCCTAACGTCGTGGTGTCCCGCGATTACAAATATATGTGCTCCGATCCGGGACAGGAACTCATCCAGCGGGACATCAAGGAACAGAAACTGAACCGGGTTGTCGTGGCTTCCTGCTCACCGCTTCTTCATGAGCACACCTTCCGCACAGCCTGTGAGCGGGCCGGCCTGAATCCATTCTATTTCCATATGGTGAATATCCGCGAGCATGCCTCCTGGGTCCATGAAGACCGGGAAGCGGCCACGTTGAAGGTCAAAGATCTGGCTCGCGCAGCAATCTCCCGTGTCCAATTCCACAAGCCATTGGAGCCGAAGAAGATCAACATTCGGCCGGAAGTTCTGGTAGTTGGTGGTGGAATCGCTGGAATCCATGCCGCCCTCACGTTGGCCGAGGCCGGGAAGAAGGTCTATCTGGTCGAACGAGAGCCCAGTATCGGCGGTCACATGGCCAAGTTTGACAAGACCTTCCCGACCCTCGACTGCGCCGCGTGTATCTTGACACCGAAGATGTCCGCCGTCGGTTCCCATCCCAATATCACCCTGTGGGCTTACTCGGAGGTGGTGAAGGTCGAGGGCTACGTCGGCAACTACAAAGTCACCGTCAAACGCAAACCGCGGTATGTGCGGGAGGATCTCTGTGTCGGATGTCTCGAATGCATCAATGCTTGTGTGTTCAAAGAGCCGAAGTTCCCGGACGAGTTCAACATGGGACTCGGCAAACGAAAGCCGATTTATATTCCCTTCCCACAAGCCACTCCGCAGGTGGTCTTAATCGATCCGAATACCTGTATCCAGCTCCGAACCGGGAGGTGTAAGAAGAGTTGTGTGGAGGCCTGCGATCGGAACGCCATCGACTTCGATCAGAAAGAAGAATTCGTAGAAATCGAAGTGGGGGCTATCATTGTAGCTACCGGATTCAAGACCTTTGATGCGAGCCGTCTGCCGGCTTACGGCTACGGAATTTACCCAAATGTCTACACCGCTTTGGAGGTGGAACGGCTGGTTAACGCCTCCGGACCAACCGGCGGGGAGATCGTCCTTCGGGACGGCCGAAAACCGAAATCGGTCGGGATCATCCATTGCGTCGGTTCCCGCGACAAGAAGACCAATCCGTGGTGCTCGCGGGTTTGCTGCATGTACTCCCTCAAGCTGGCCCACCTGATCAAAGAACGTACCGGGGCTGAGGTGTACAACTTCTACATTGACATGCGGACCCCTGGCAAAGGGTACGAAGAGTTTTATCACAAACTTCTGGAGGAAGGGGTTCACTTTATCCGCGGTCGGGTTGGTGAAGTGACCGACTGGGCCATGACGCCGGAAGAAGAAGGCAAACTGGTGATCCGCGTGGAGGATACCCTGGCCGGGGTGGTCCGTCGGATCCCGGTCGATATGGTGGTGCTTTCTACCGGACTGGAACCCCAGCCCGATGCTCAGGAAATACGCCGGCTCTTCAACATAAGCTGCGGTCCGGAAGGCTTCTTCCTAGAACGACATCCAAAACTCGCTCCGGTCAGCACCTTTACCGAAGGGGTCTTTGTCGCCGGCGCTTGCCAGGGACCCAAAGATATCCCCGATACAGTCGCTCAGGCCGGAGCCGCCGCCGCTGAGGCCATGGCC
>CAZBKV010000481.1:0-2094 GCA_964492575.1 uncultured Verrucomicrobiota bacterium
GCCCTACCACCTATGACCTTCCGTATGCCATTGGGAAGGTAGGGCGGTTTGTCCCCAAACCGCCGCATGAAATTTCATTTCCCTTTTCTCCGGCGCGCTGAGGACAGTGCGCCCTATGTATAGCCTTTCCGCTTTTCTGTGCCCTGTTGAACCTCCTGAAGTTCTCAGAGGACTTGGGTAAGGTGAGGTCTGGAGATTTCACCTGCCATAGCCCTCTGAAGGCCAATTGTCTATATCCCTCTTCCCTATTTTCCCAGGATAAGCTCTTTAAGTCACAAAATGATTCTCTCTTCAATTCTTCATTCCCACTCGATGGTTCCCGGTGGTTTGCTGGTGATGTCATAGACGCAGCGGTTGACACCGTCGACTTCATTCACGATCCGGCTGGCCAGTTGTTCGAGTAGTTTGTGAGGGAGGCGGACCCAATCGGCCGTCATTCCATCGGTCGATTGGACGGCCCGGATCGCAATGGTGTACTCATAGGTCCGCTCATCTCCCATGACACCCACGCTGCGGATCGGTAGCAGCACCGCGAAACTCTGCCAGAGCCGACGATACCAGCCGGTCTGTTTCATAGTCTCCACAACGATGGCATCGGCCTGGCGGAGGATCCGCAGACGTCGCGCCGTTACCTCGCCGACGATCCGCACCGCTAAGCCCGGACCGGGGAACGGCTGACGCCAGATGATCTCCTCCGGCAAGCCCAGTTCTTTGCCCAACTCCCGTACCTCGTCTTTGAACAAACACTTCAGCGGCTCGATCAGCTCAAAGCGCATGCGCTTCGGCAGTCCGCCTACGTTGTGGTGACTTTTGATCAACGCTGCCGGGTTGCCACCGATCGGGACCGACTCAATGACGTCGGGGTACAAGGTTCCTTGGGCCAAAAACCGGGCCTTCCCGGCCTCACGCGCTGCTTCTTCAAAGACTTGAATGAATAGCCGGCCGATGATCTTCCGTTTTCGCTCCGGATCCGTCACCCCTTTCAAAGCAGCCAGGAATCGTTTAGAGGCGTCTTTGTAGATCAATGGGATTCGAAAATAACGACCGAACACCCGGCGTACCGTTTCCGGTTCATTCAGCCGAAGCAATCCGTTGTTGACAAAGATGCAGGTCAACTGGTTGCCGATGGCTCGATGGATCAAGGCCGCTGCTACACTGCTGTCCACTCCACCACTTAGGCCAAGGATGACGCGTTCGGAGCCGACCTGTTCCCGGATCTGTTCCACGGCCAGGTCGATGTAATTCCGCATGGTCCACCGGCGACCACAGCCGCAGATCTTATGGATGAAATTTCGAAGAATTGTCTTCCCGCGCGGGGTATGGGCGACTTCGGGATGGAATTGGAGTCCGTAGAATTTTCGTTTCCGGTCCTCAAAGGCGGCATAGGGAGCGTTTTCCGTTCGAGCCACTGCGCGGAAGCCGGCGGGCAGTTTCGTTACCTGATCACTGTGCGAATTCCAGACCTGGATCGTGGAAGGAAGCCCGGTAAAGAGGAGGCATTCCGGATCGGTAATCTCCAGGAAACCTTTTCCGTACTCGCGTTTGGGGCTTCGCTCCACTGAACCGCCTAAGTGATAGGCCATCAACTGGGCTCCGTAACAGATTCCGAGGATGGGGATTCCGAGGGAGAAGATCTCCGGATCGGGATGAGGGGCATCTTTGTCGTACACACTGGCCGGGCCACCGGAGAGGATCAGTCCTTTGATAGACGGGTCACGGAGCTGGTCGGCCGGGGTATCGTAGCGGGCGATCGTGGAGTAGACCCGGCTTTCCCGGACCCGACGGGCGATGACCTGGGTATACTGTGATCCGAAGTCAAGGATAACCAATTGTTCTTTGACCGACGGATTTTTCATCGTCCCTGTTTTAGTGAAAAGATTCACCCCCCGAAGATGGGGGGCAATTTTACTTAATAATTTTTCTTTATGGGACTCTTATTCGCTGTCAGGTTTTAGATCGGCAAAATTGTATTCGTTAGAACATTCCCCTTATTTCTTCGGTTTGCTTGTTTGTTGGTTTTGCGGCTGCAGTTTCTTCAACTGTTCCGGTTTAATAATCTCCGGTTTGGCCCCTTTTTCCAGTTCTTGTTTGGAG
>CAZBKV010000482.1:0-2094 GCA_964492575.1 uncultured Verrucomicrobiota bacterium
GCGATCAACGCCGCCACACCGGTCCACGGCATCCAGCGCAACAGACTTCCCAACCGATTCAGATCTTGCGTGTCGGTGGCTGTCAAAATGGAACCCGCATTCAAGAACAACAGACTCTTAAACGTCGCGTGGTGAAGGGTATGGAGTAAGGCCCCGGCAAAGGCCGTCACAGCCAGCGGTTCCAGCACCTTTTTGTCCATCCCCAGCAGCATCATCGCCATCCCAATGCCGAAGAGGATGTATCCAAGCTGACCGATGCTATGAAAGGCGAGTAGGCGTTTGGTTCGCTCCTGGCGTAAGGCCTGGAAGGTTCCGGTCAACAACGTCAAGGTTCCGAGCACTACCATCACTGCGCCCCATTCCCAGGCTGGATACAGCGCTCGGTCCCGAAGCGGGATCAACCAGAGAAAATAGCGCATGATCCCATAGACCCCGGTCTTCAACATGACGCCGGAGAGCATAGCGCTCATAGGCGATGGAGCCGCCGGATGGGCATCCGGAAGCCAGATCTGCCCAAAAGGCCACATGCCCAGCTTAATCCCGAACCCACACAAAAACAGCGCAAAGGCAATGGCGACCGCCGTAGGGTGCGTCTTGAGAAGGGCCGGCAGGCTGCGACTGACCGTGGCAAAGTCGTATTTCAGCCCCGGAGGAGAAACAAGTGCCGCAGGAACGCTGCTCCCTAAATCCGCTAAAATCTGGGCCCCAATCATGGTCAGCGCACAGGCAATCTCCATCATGATGAGAAACTTCAGGGCAGCCCGCCGGTTTTCCGGACGCCGATGTTCAAACCGGATCAGCAGAAATCCCGGAAGCGTCATCATCTGCCAGAAGATGAAGAAGAACCACATCATATCCGTCGTCGTCACCAGTCCATACAGAGCCGCAAGGAAGATCAACAGAGGCGGGTAATAGCGACGGACACTGTAATCCGGATAATGCTCCATGTAGTCGATGGAGAAGAGCACGGCCGGCAGCGCGATCGACGCAATCAGCAGCACGAAAAAGGCGCTTAACCCGTCGATATGCAACGTAAGCCCAAAACCCAGTCCCTCAAGCCGGAGGAACGTCTCTGGGACCACACGCCCCAGGGCCAGGGCTTTCCCACTGCCGTACAAAGCCAAGGTGCTGGAAATTACCGTGACCCCAAAAGCCAGCCACCCGGCCAATCGACGCCGTCCTCCCACGATCCAACACAGGACCGCGCCAGCCAAACAACTCATAAGACTTGCAATAACACCCGTCCCAGGACTCATCTCATGCTCCTACTCCCTTGGTGATTCGTCAGCTCAGATAAAGAACTGCCCCTCCGAAAGAGAAGTTTTCGGTAGGGCGCGCTGTCCTCAGCGCGCCGAAAGAAGAAATCGATTTTTGCGGCGGTCTGGGGACAGACCGCCCTGCCTTTTGTTTTCCCATTCGGATCGGTGTTTTTGAGGGCAGAAATCGGATGAATACCAATCGGTTTTCTGGATGGCTCAAACCGCTTTCCAAAAACCCACTCCACGAAAAGGTCCACCGTGCGGCGGACCGGATCGGTGAGTTGTGTGCCGGGCCGGATTTGTTGAGGTTGGATCCCGATGATCCAGGCCTGCTGGCCACCGGCCTCCGATAAATACCGCCCCACCAGCCGCAGCGGAATCCGATGGGTATCCAACCGGTCCCAAGCCATCGGCATCTCCTCGGCCTTCCACCAAGCCAAGCTTCCGGGTTCCTCGCCGAAATCAATGGCGTCCACAAAGACCACTTGTTGGACCGGCCAGGCCCGGAGGTGATGAAGGTAGCGTTCCAGCTCCGTTCCAGCTTGGAGGGCGTAAGGAATCTGGCCGAATTTTCGGAGAGCTTCCACAACGGCCAGTCCTACCCCATCATCCGTCAGAGCCGGATTTCCCAATCCAACCCAGCCGATCTGGTCGGGAGCCTGGCCCCATGGCCATGAAGTGGATGCACTTTCCAGGTTCATTGTTCAGATGTCCTCGCCTAACCGGCGAATTTGTTCATACGTAAAGACCGGTCCATCCAAACACACATAGGCCACCCCAATACAACAGTGTCCGCACTTGCCCACGCCGCATTTCATGTAGCGTTCCAGGGTCG
>CAZBKV010000483.1:0-2084 GCA_964492575.1 uncultured Verrucomicrobiota bacterium
AACACGTTTAAAATTGAAAAATCGTTCAGCCCATGCAATGATCAAGACGGTCATTGCAGGAAGTACAATTACAGATCGGTGGCCGCTCAATAGTCCTATCCCGATCACTCCTATACTAAGCGGTAGAAGCCAAAAGATCTTTCTTCCAAAGAAGTCTCGAATTTTATAACGTACAAGAAGCAAGAGGAAAATACTAGGAGCAACCAATCCCAAAGACTGATATCGGCGAATACCAAAAGTCATTGCTTGATGCTGAAAGTTTCTTGCATCGACCGACAGTTCAAAGAAGTACAAAAGATCGTAAAGTTTTTGGGGAAATATAGAGTAAGCTAGGTCACTAATAATATAGGTAGCGGAAAGGATTAATTGAATTTGAAACAGGCGAACCAATTTTTTGTGATCTATTCGATTAATGACAAAGAGCAAAGGAAAAATTGAGCATAGGATTTGTTGAATATAGAACCGTCCTCCTCCTGTAACAGATCCCAATGCACCGAATCCTACCCCCCGTACAGCCATGATGAGAATCAATGTAGCACAGTAAATAATTAACCCAATGAAGATGAACCTATTCCGTCGTATAATTTGCCAGCTGTCTTCAGGATATTCCCGAAGAAGGATAGTAATCGGGACTCCCGACCATCCAAGGATTGCCGCCAATTCCCAAAAATAAGGACGACCAAGGAGAGGAAAAACCAAGGAACTTCGAAAAGTGGTTGTGGCGACATAAAGGGAGATTCGGGCATGATAGGGAAGGGTCATCATCCCTCCAATTAACGCTAAAAGAAAGGCTACTCCCGGGGCACTAACAGCCAGAACCATCCCCAGCAGTAGAACCACTCCCCCTACTACGCCATACCAGTAGAAGGCCTGAAAACGTCTTCGAATATCAAAAGCAATGGATGCCATAATCCTTCCTTCTCAAAAACAACCTTTTTACACTTTGCTAGAATTTGAAAGCACCGACAAGAAGAGAAATAGCTCTGTGCACTATTTTCTAAGCTCTTTCCTTCTCCTTTATCACATTTCGAAAGGCCTCGATCGTACGTCGAAGCCCTTCTTCAAAACCTACCTGAGGGGACCATCCGTACGCCATCAGCTTGGAAGGGTTGAGGATACTGACTTCTAAGTCGCCCGGACGGCGTCCGGCCAGCTCAACGGAGGGCTGAACTGCCAGGATTTTTGCAATGGTTTGAAGGACCTGCTGGGTAGATCGGCCAATTCCGGTGCCAACGTTAAAGACCCCCTCCAAATCTCGCTGAATCGCTAGGACGTTTGCGGCTGCTACATCCTCCACATAGATGTAGTCCCGGATTCCACCAGCATCTCCTCGTTCCTTGCGGGCATACAATGTGACCGAATGTCCTTGAAGAAGACGGTGAATGAAAATGGCTATCACGCCGGCTTCTCCATAGGGATCTTGGCGAGGTCCAAATACGTTTCCATAACGAAGGATAACAAACGGTAGGCCATATTGAGCCTTATAAACGTGGAGATAGGTTTCAAAGCTGAGTTTGGAGGCGGCATACGGACTGAACGGTTTCGGCGGCCAGTCTTCCGAAGCCTTTTGGGTTGGGGGGACTTCTCCATAGATGGCCCCTCCGGTAGAAGCAAAGAGAATCTTTTGCACTTGGGTTTCTCGAGCCGCGTCCAGGAGATTAAGCCCACCAATAACGTTAACTTCTGCATCATAGATAGGATCGCGTACAGAGATTGGAACAGATGCTTGAGCTGCTTGATGAGAGATATAGGTAGGTTGAAATTCGCGAACCACTCGAAAAACCTCATTCCGATCCCGAAGATCACAGAAATAAAAAGGAACTCCCGACAAAAGATTTTCTTTCTTCCCAGTAGAAAGATTGTCTAACACGCCGACTTCCCAACCTTGCTGGAGGAAGGCTTCAACCACATGACTTCCAATGAATCCTGCCCCACCTGTAACTAGAATACGCTTTCGTTCCATTTTCCAGACCCCTTTCTTTTTCAATAACTATTTTGTTTGAAAAAATTTCACCTGTTCCCTCACCCATCCTATCAAATCTGTCAACAGTTCTTTCATTGGATCTTCCCCAAAACCGTAAAGC
>CAZBKV010000484.1:0-2084 GCA_964492575.1 uncultured Verrucomicrobiota bacterium
CGGTATCCAGATATTTCCATCGACGGGTATCAGGCCTTGTTGGATGCGTTTGAAGCGCAACTTTTGGACCGAGTCCGTGGTCGCAGGACTTCCCTTGGGAATTTGGCTCTCCTGAACAATCTCATCTTCGGCGAGCTGGAGATTCGCTGTGTTCATGATAAGGAAACGCGACTGGAACACTTTTACCTAAACCGCGTGTTGGACCAACGGGCTGGGCATCGCATATTGCTTTGTGCGCTGTATGTGATCCTGGCCAGAAGGATTCGGTTACCGGTCGCGCCGATTGATCTGGCCGGACATTTCCTCTGCCGATTTCAAAGCATGACCGAAGCGATTTACATCGATCCTTCTCATCGGGGTCGAATGCTGACGCGGAAAGACTGCCTGCGGTATATCCAGCGGCTGGGACTGAGTACAGAGAATGTTTCCCTCCACCCTTTGACGCCGCGACAATTTCTGATCCGGATCTGTGAAGCCCTTTGTGCACATTACCATGAAATCGGGGCAAAGGACGAATCCCTTCGATTGTACCATTACATCGTCGCGCTTCGGAAAAGTTGACTTGTTCTGAATCGTAAGCTCCTCTCTTCCAAGATGGCTTCTACGGTCGGATTGCCTTCCAGGTGTGTTCTACGCAAAATCGACCCTGATGCGGTGGAGATCAATCAACCAAATCGGGAAAGCCTGGCGGAACTGGATGGTTGCGCTGGCCGTATGGGTTCTTGCGGGGGCCGTCAGCGCTGCGGAAGTCTTTACCGTCGCCACGTATAATCTGGAAAACTACATTGACCATGTCACTCGCGGTCGTCCTATCAAGTCCCCAGAATCCCGCGCTCAAATTCGGAAAATCCTGCTCTCTTTTCGGCCGGACGTACTGGCCGTGCAAGAAATCGGGCTAAAGAGCGCTCTGTTGGAGCTGAGGGATTCCCTTCGGAAGGAAGGACTGGATTACCCGTACTGGGAACACGTCGGCGGTTGGGACACGAATATCTATGTAGGAGTTTTGAGCCGGTTTCCCATCGTGGAACGGCACTCGGTCTCCCGCGAGTTTTATCTTCTTCACGGCAAGCGTTTTCAGATCAGCCGAGGGTTTGCGCAGGTTGTGATTCAGGTCAACCCACACTACCGTTTTACCCTGCTCACCGCTCATCTCAAATCCCGCCGGCCGGTCCCCTGGGCGGATCAAGCCGAAATGCGGGAGGAAGAAGCCCGGCTGCTCCGAGAAAAGGTCGACGCCATTCTTCATCGTCATCCAAATGCCAACCTCGTGCTGTTGGGGGACATGAACGATACAAAAGACAGCCGTACCTTACGAATCTTACTAGGTCGAGGTCGCTATCAATTGGTCGATACTCGTCCGGCCGAGCAGAATGGGGATCTTCCGATCCGAATCGATCCTCGGCATGATCCTCGCACGATTACCTGGACCCATTTCTACGGCAAATCGGACACGTATGAACGGGTCGACTATATCCTTCTCAGCCCTGGTATGGCACGGGAATGGATTCGTCAGCGCACCCGTGTAGTGACCTATCCGAATTGGGGCCTGGCTTCTGATCATCGACCGATTGTAGCTGCCTTCTGGGCGGAAGATCGATGAAAAAGAATCTTCCTAGAGCCCATCCGAAAAATCGGCTAGACGGTTTGTATGGAAGGCTTCCCAGGAGAGAAAAACGCCGAATCAGGGGCATGACCGCAATGGGTTGGGAGATCAAGCAAGGAATTTTTTGCGGCGGCTTGAGGACAAGCCGCCCTACCTTGCCTTGGCATCCGAAAGCCATGTTGTGGTAGGACGCGTTGTCCCCAACACCCCAAGATAAGAAAAATGGACAGATGCCCCTTTTCGGACAAGCTCTAAAAATTGGAAACCGGTGTACTCACGCCGGCGAGAACATAGACCAGGGAAATTTGGTCGCCCTATTTAAGAAGTTTCTCTCGAAAATTTTATTTCTAGCGATCTTTCCCCAACGACGGATCCAGGCCAATCATACGATCACCTCCCTGCGTTTGAAGAGTGACAAAAGCAAAGAAAATCTGTAAAAAAGAAACTATGGGAAACAGAAGCGAACGGACAGGTTGGTTGA
>CAZBKV010000485.1:0-2075 GCA_964492575.1 uncultured Verrucomicrobiota bacterium
AAGAAAGAGTTGGGCAAGAACCGTAAGAAGTCCGCAATAAGCAAACAAAGAGGCGATTTGTTTCTCCGAGTAGAGAAACTTCCGGGGTTCCAGTGACTTGGAAAAAGCGGTTTCGATAAGGAGGCGGTTTAGACGATAATTTAACTGATGGGATCTAGGATTAAGACGATCGAGTCGAGCTTGAATGGACGGAGGGAGTTTTTGTTGCTTCCAGTAGGGCAAGAGAGGGAATTGGGGATCCTGGAGGCATTGGTTAAAAAAATCGGCCAAAATTTTTTGTAGTTCTTCACGACGAAAACGATCCGCATGTTGGAGTTTCTGTAGCGTGGGGGGAGGGAGAAGCGGATGGAAGGCCGCGCCGACGGGGGTACTTTGATTGGCGATCTGAAAGGCAATACTGTAGGGACGGCGGATTTCCCAAGGTTCGAATCGATAGCTACCGACCAGAAGGGGAAAGGAGATTTCAAAAATAAGAAAGCAACCTGTTATAAAAAAGAAGAGGAAAGAGAGGCTCCATCGGATCCCTCGAGAATAAAATCTATGATAAAATCGTGGTAGAGATTTCTCTGCTGAAGAAGGATAGGGTTTAGGAAGGATTTCCGGAAGGAAGAAAAATTGTAAAAGAAACAAGAGTCCTTGAATTATGGCCATTATCCATGCAGGGGCGGTCGTTCCCCCATAATAGAAGGCAAAACCGCCTATGGCAGGACCGAGGAGAAGACCTAAGCCGAGAGCGACTTCTAGGGCAGGGACCCGATCCATGTGCTGGCTGGGTGGGGTAGAATCTAGCACAGAGAGGATCGCCACGGAGAAATTCCCCGCAAACAGCCCAATTAAAGCACGGCTTAGGCAGAGGAGAAGGAGGGGATTTGGCTGCGAAAAGAGCTGGGAAAGTGCTACCGCCAAAAGGATATAAGCGCAACCGCCTCCTACGGTGGAAAGAAGGAGGATCGGACGGCGTCCCACTCGATTGCCTAGCCAGACCCAGATCGGACGAAAGAGAAGCTGGGAAAGCGGAAAGGAGGCAATGACCACAGCCATCCATTCGGGCGTCAAAGAAAATCGATCGACATACCGAGGGAGTAGAGGAAAGATCAGGCTGAATCCGGCAAAATCCACAAATAGAAGGCAGCAGAGGAGGAAGGTCTGAAACCCCGAGAGAGGTTTGGATGTGTGTTTTGATTTCACGGTTCTTCCTCTACTGCTCCAAGTGATGGAGTTCGTGTTTTCTTGGTTTGACAAAATAAGAGTAAAGATTTCTTTTTTGAATTTTTGCAGATTTTTGTACGAATTTTATCGCAAATTTTGGGGTGAGACAATGGAATCTCTTTCTTGGGATTTCATTTTCGATAACAGGAGATACTGACCGAGGGATTTCCATAAGGTATCGATCTAAGAATGAAAGGAAAGATTGATTTTAGGTATTCCGAAATATCTTGGGTGTTTTTTCACTTGGAGTTCCCTTGGTAGGATGTGTAGCGTGAGAATATGAGCGAAAAAGGGAAAAAGATCTTGCTAGGGATCGGGTTGGACTCTGATGGGCATAAGCGGGTCACCACAGGGCCTAACTTCGCTCTCATCGGCGGTTCCAAGGAGACGCACGAAGAGATGACTGAGAAGGCGATCAAGATTAACGAGAAATTGGCCAAGAAAGGCAAGACCTTGGATACCGTTTCTCGGGAGGAATTTGACGAGATTGCTGATTCGGTGGGGCTCAAGCCGTTTCGGCCCCATGAGAATTGAGGGGACGGTTGGCCGCTGGGAGCTTTCCGAGGGGAGGGACCCCTACGTAGAGCTCATCCGAAAAATCGGCTGGGTGGGATGAAGAGTTCCTAAAAGAGACAAAATGCTGGCTCGAGGGCGTGACCGCAACGGGTTGGGGGATAAAGGAAGGGATTTCTTGCGGCGGCTTGGGGACAAGCCGCCCTACCTGGCCCTGGGCATTCGAAAGAGAATTGCAAGGTAGGCGCGCTGTCCCCAACGCGCCATGGCCCCCATTTGCGGTAGGGCGCGCTGTCCTCAGCGCGCCGGGGAAAAGGGGAAAATGAAATTTCCTGCGGCGGTTTGAGGACAAA
>CAZBKV010000486.1:0-2069 GCA_964492575.1 uncultured Verrucomicrobiota bacterium
GTATGAGGAAGCCTTAAAAAGTGGGGAAACGAAGTGGTGGGAGACGGCTCGAGGCCGTCGGATGTTGACCCCGGAGAAATTCGGCCGAGCGCTGGCCCCTTTGCTTCGCCCCCTCAGCCTTCGAATCTTGTTGGAACCAGGCCGGTTTTTGGTTGGAAATGCGGGGGTGTTAGTGACCCAGGTCCTTTACCGCAAACAGATCGGACGGAAACGATTTATCATTGTGGACGCAGCAATGACGGACCTAATTCGGCCGATGCTCTATGAGGCTTATCACCAGATTGTACCGGTTCGTCGAATGCCGGGACGAAAGACCGAACGGGTGGACGTGGTGGGCCCGGTCTGTGAATCGGGGGACAGCTTTACCCGCAATCGACCGTTGCCGGAGGTGAAAGAGGGAGAATTTTTGGCGATCTTGAGTGCCGGGGCGTATGGCATGGTCATGGCCTCGAATTACAACGGTCGTCCCATGCCCGCCGAAGTGCTGGTGGAGGGTGAAGCGGCTCGTTTGATCCGGCGCCGTCAGACTGTGGAAGAGCTTATGCAATGGGAGCTTGATGGGAAAACTTCGTAATTCCCATTGCGTCTTGCCCGGTGTCCCCGGCAAACTGAGGAAAACACAAGGAACCGGAAGAGGAGGAAACCATGAACACACAACAAAGTTCCAGTGGGACGCCGACGCCACCGCCTTTATCGCAATCCTCACCCCAGCAAATTGTGATCTATGCAGGACCGCGGGGACGAGTCTGGAAGTACATTGCCTTGATCCTTTTCTTGCTCCTCCTTTTTAGCGGGGTGGGGAATCTGGAGTGGTGGACCGCTGGTCCGAAACACCATTGGTTCCGGGAAACCTGGCTTAAAGACGAAAACGCCTCCCAGAAAGCCGTCCTCTATTCCCTTACCGGACTGCTCTATGGGGGCTACATCGGGATAGGGAAATGGAATCCCGTCCGGAGCCTTACCCGTGCCTTACAACAAGCTCAAGAAGATCCTGAGGTCCAGGCTGTCCTGCTCCGAATCGATTCTCCTGGAGGAGAAATCCTGGCCGTGGAGGAGATGTACCAGCATCTTCGGGAATTTCAAAGTAAGACCGGCAAACCCGTCATTGCTTATCTTGACGGGACGGCGGCTTCCGGCGGGTATTATGTAGCCAGTGCCTGTCGTTGGATTGTAGCCCATGAGATGACCATGACCGGATCGATCGGCGTCATCCTTCATACCTATAACTATCGCGGCCTATTAGATAAAATCGGCGTGGAACCCCTGGTCTTTAAGAGCGGGAAATTTAAAGATCTCCTCCGCGGAGACAAACGGCTGGACGAAATTCTTCCGGAAGAGAAGAAGATGATTCAGGCCATCGTGGACGACGGCTACCAGATGTTTTTGGATCGAGTTCAAACCGGTCGAACCTGGGCACGCGAGATGAATAAAGGCCAGGGTCGAAGATTGAGCCCGGACTGGAAACAATATGCCGACGGCCGAATCCTCTTAGGAAAAGAGGCGTACCAACTTGGCTTTGTCGATGAACTGGGCGACTTTGAAACCGCCTGGAAACGCGTCAAAAAGATGGTAGGAACCGGTCACTTAAACCTCGTTCAATACACCCGTCCCGGTGAACCAGGGATTCTTTCTCTCCTTGACCTCAGTGCAACGCGGGCTACTTCTCCCCGTACCCTCAAAGTCGAGGTTTCTCTTCCGCAACGTCTCCTCCGACCGGGCGTCTTATATGCCCTTTGGATGGGTGGTTACGATCCGATTCATCAAGGAGACAACCCCTAAATCCTGCAAAAGGAGGATCCAGGGATGAGCTCACCATTCCGAACCTGTCCAGGCTCCATCGTAGCCCCTCGAGGCTTCCAGGCTG
Source organism: uncultured Verrucomicrobiota bacterium (assembly GCA_964492575.1). Lineage (GTDB taxonomy): Bacteria > Verrucomicrobiota > Verrucomicrobiia > Limisphaerales > CAZBKV01 > CAZBKV01. The sequence goes on from CAZBKV010000486.1 coordinate 1,865, forward strand.
CAGGGGTCTTTTGTGACATCAAACAACTTGGAACCGGCCTTGGATCGGAACGCGGGAAGAAACGCGATTTGGCCCTCATCGTCTCCAACGTATCGGCCGTAGTCGCCGGAATGTTTACCACCAATCAAGTGAAGGCTGCGCCGGTCCGATGGTGTATCCAGCGGATCTCCCGCACAGGCCGAGCCCGAGCCATCGTGGCCAACTC
>CAZBKV010000487.1:0-698 GCA_964492575.1 uncultured Verrucomicrobiota bacterium
CGTAGTGATCCTCGGTGGGGCAAAGGTCTCGGACAAGATCCGAGTAATCGATCGGTTGTTGGAGAGGGCGGATGCTTTGCTGATCGGCGGGGCCATGGCCTACACCTTCCGGTTGGCCGAGGGCAAACCGGTGGGAGCCTCGTTGGTCGAGCCGGATCGAGTCGAAGACGCCAAGAAGGCCGTTCAAAAAGCCCAAAGCCGGAACGTCCGGTTCCTTTTGCCGGTAGATGACGTTGTGGCTAAGAAGGTGGATACGGGGCAGAAAGATAAGAAGGGCCGTCCGGTTTATGAATATCGGAATCCGCGGACGACCGAGGGAGAGATCAAAGACGATGAGGCCGGACTCGACATCGGCCCGAAAACCATCGAGCTCTACACCCAAGAGATTCAAAAGGCTAAGACGATCTTCTGGAACGGCCCAATGGGAATGTTCGAGGACGACCGGTTTGCGAACGGCACCTTCGCCATTGCCCGAGCTGTGGCTGATGTCACGGAGAAGAACGGAGCCTTGAGTGTGATTGGCGGCGGGGATAGCGTCACGGCAGTCAATAAGGCCGGATTGGCGGACAAGATTACATGGATCAGCACCGGTGGCGGGGCCAGCTTGGAGTTCCTGGAAGGGAAAGAGCTGCCGGGCGTGGCCGTGCTGGACGATAAATAAACCGCTGGCGGGTCGTTAAAGTGTAAGGTCTTTGGGA